>CAYONH010000001.1:0-18370 GCA_964405275.1 uncultured Candidatus Bathyarchaeia archaeon
GGTTGGGGATGTCCATGTTCTCGAAGAAGATGACCTTCGTGCTCTCCGCGTTGTCTAGGTGGAACGCCTTCATGGTCTCCGGTAGGATCCGGGCTTCGACTATCACCCCCATCTCACCGAAGGCGATCTCGCTGAGACGGTTCGCGACCCGGTTCGCTATGGCCTTCTTCTCGACGGCCGCTAGGTACATCCTCTCCTCGTGCTCGGTGAAGGCGAAGAGGACCTCCTTGGTCGCCGGCGATGGCAGGACCTTCCCCCTGTGGTAGTTGTGCACGACGTAGTCGTAGGAGTAGAGGCCTGTGAGCATCCCCTCGTCGATGGAGAGGTTGGCGACCTCGGTGACGAGTTCTATCTCCACATCGCCCTCCTGATAGGACTCCTCCTCCCTGAACCCCTCGAGCCCCACGGAGATGTCCGCGAGGGGCATGTACTCCGTTGAGACGAATACCTTTCCTGCTGTGGGCATTGAACGCACCGTCCTATGGTTATCAGGGGTGATAATTTAAGGGTATGCAGCCTTGGAGCGCTCTGGTAGCCTGAAGAATGATTATATAATGTGTTGGGTAGTGGTGGAAGTCTTAGCGTATGTAGAAATCGGCGCTCGCTTCCAGGGCCATCTCGCTCATCTCTGCGATGCACTTTATGCTCTCAAGCAGCTTCGGCTGCAGCCTTGCCACGTCTGTGATGGAGAGGATTCCGACGAGTTTTATGTGTTCTTCGTTCCTGTCGACCACGGGAAGCTTCTTTATCTTCTCATGGAACATTATGTTCACCGCCTTCTCAAGGGGCATAGCCGGGCTCACGACGATGACGGGCTCGCTCATGACGTCCTTTACGTGTACGCTCTCGGGGTTTATCCCGCTGGTCACCACTCTCGTGAGGATGTCCCTCTCGGTGAGGATCCCCACCAGGTTCCCCTCGTGGAGGACAACAAGCCCACTGACCCCGAACTTGGCCATCGATCTCGCGGCGTTCTTTATAGTCTGACTTGTCTCGACAGTGACTACGTCTCGGGACATGATGTCCTCAACGCATAGATCCATCTGGCTACCCGAATGCTAAGTATCAGGTTTCTTTAAAGTGATTATGGAGTGAAGACACTGACGAAAACGTTCTGAAACCCCCTAATTTCATCGTATTTAGTAAAAGGGGGGTAAAAAATAGAGTAAGGGTTTAGCCGATGACCTCTCTGAAGACCCTCAGGTGGTTTCCGCCTAGGAACTTTAGTATGTCCTCGTCCGAGTACTCCCGTTTGACGAGCTCCCTGGTTATGTTCGGGAGGTCTGAGACGTCGTTGATGCCCTCCGGAAGCCGTCCGACGCCGTCGAAGTCGGAGCCCAGCCCTACATTGTCAATGCCTGCAACCTTTACGATACGGTCAACATGATCCACAAGAGTCGCCACTGTAGCGTTCTCCCTGTGCACGAAGCCCGCACCGAAGTTGAGGCCCATGACGCCCCCGTGGTCCGCGAGGGCGACGATCATGTCGTCCGTGAGGTTCCTGGCTACGTCAGCGATCTCCCTGCAGTTGGAGTGGGAGGCGATGAAGGAGCCCTTCATGACATCGGCAACGTCCCAGAAGTTGCTGTCTGTTAGGTGTGAGACGTCGAAGATCATCCCTAGTCTGTCCATCTCCTCCAGGGCCTGGACCCCGAGCTCAGGAAGCTTGCTCTCAGACCTCCTTGCGTTGAGGCCGTCCGCGAAGGGCGTCCTGAAGTTCCAGGCGAAGCTCAGTATCCTCACCCCGAGCCTGTAGAAGACCCTCAGGAGCCCTATATCCCCCATGAGGGGCTCTGCGCCCTCGATGGAGAGGAGCCCCGTGGTCTTCCCAGCCTTCTTGGCCGCGACGATCTCGTCAGCGGAGGTGACCGCGACGATTCCCTCGTTCGCCTCGATACCCTCGTAGAAGACGTCTGTCATCTTGAGGGCCCTCAGCGTCGCATCGGGGACGATGGGTTTGTTGCCCGTGTATATGGCGAACGTCTGGCACGTCACCCCGCCATCGATCATGCGTGGCAGGTCTATATGGCCGTGCTCCGAGCGCTCCCCTAGGGTTCTTTTTGGCCTCCCCCGCTGGGGAAGGTATGCCATGAGGGTGTCGCAGTGGGTGTCTATCACTATGGCCTCATTGTGGAGTCGCTGCGCTCTCTCCTCCTGGGCCTTAGTCAGCTCAATCATAACATATTCCTCACATCTCAATGCTGATTGTTCTGAAAAGACTTGCCATGCCAAGCCCGGCGTCAAGCGTTTTGGTCATTTAGCCTCGGCTATATCAACAAGGCGATACTCAACGAGCCTCTCAAGATCCCGGGGATCTATCTCCAGCCCGTATAAGTGGTGGCCCGAGCCGAAGTTGATTTTCTCTTTGGTTAGGACTATATGGTCGACGAGAAGCGGGTCCTTCAGCAGGATAGGGCAGATCGCGCCTGGTTCGACTCCCGTGGTCGCCTTGACCTCTTCGAATGTGGCGATCTTAGCGCTCCTACCAATGACCCCCTTGACCTTTCCGAAGTCAATCCTCTGGCTCCCAAGCAGGAAGACTGCGTGTCTTTCCCCCGCGGAGTCCTTCAGAAGTATTGTCTTGCATATCTCATCGACGGCTATCTCCGACACTGAGTATCTCACCACGTCCTCTACGGAGACGGCCCTCTGACTGAGCTCGATGAGCCTGAATTCAACACCCTTCCTCTGGAGGGCCCTCGCAGAGTCCAGCCTTTGCATACCCTACACGTGGAGGGGTTCGCATATAATATTGCTCGTTTAGAAGGGCCACAATGCTTCCCTGCGCCTGCGTCTGAAAATTTAGGTGATTGAGGGGTTACGGGTATATCGGCGGGTCGACCGCCGAGTGGACCAATTTAACCAGGGTCGTTATGTCGTAGACGGGCAGCCCTGTCGCCTCCTTGATGGCGCGCGAGTAGGGCTGCACGACCGTGCACTCGAGGACCAGCGCCCCGACGTTCGGTCTCTCACGTATTAGGTCCTCAGCCAGCTTGACTATGTTCCTCTCCTTCTTGGAGTGGTCCGTGAACGGCTGCCACGACTCGCTTGGGTAGTCGTCAAGCCCCTTGACAGCGATTGGGATGTCCTCGCCGCTCCAGCCGACCGCCTTGAAGTGCCTCTCCGCCAAACTCCCTGACTCCGCGGTGATTATGCCCACCCTCTTGTTCGGGGACAGCATTTGGTAGGCGAGGGGCACCAGGAGGAGGCTGGAGCTGATGACCGGGACCGCCACGCTCCTGGCTATCTCCCGCTGATACGTCGCTATGAAGCCGCAGTCCCCCACGATCGCGGCGACTCCCCGTCGCTCCAGCTTCTTGGCCGCTGCTACGAAATGTGGGATCAGCTCGGGGTCCCCGTCCACCACCCGTTCTATGGTCGCCCCCTCCACGATCTCCCTCTCAACCCGGAAGCTGAAAGTCTCATCGTTTCTGAGGAAACCCGGCTTGTCCCGCTGAGGTCCGATCCTCTCGGGCCCCACATCGAGGTTAAGCACGCCTATAGCAGCTTCGTTTTTCAAATGGATCATCCCCATCTTGGAGTAATACACAGGTTAACGATATTCGCCCCTCATCGAGAACCCGACGAGGAAATGTGGTTTATCGACCTTCTTGTAGATCAGTATGTGCTTCAAGCCCTGGGGGATGTAGACCCCCGACGTCTTGTTGATTATGTGGCTCTCCCTCTCGTCTCCCATTATGATCTCGACCTCCGCGCCGAGGTACTCGATGTCGTGGGGGTCGGTGCCCATGAACAGCAGTATCTCGTCGTGGGGGTGGGCGTGGAACTCGAGCCACGGGTTGGGGTCTGGGACAGTGTGTATGCCAGAGATGAAGACGTGGTTGGCGGCCCCCTCGATGAGGGCCTCCTCGATGTAGGTGTGGCTCGGCGTCCTCCCCTTCATCTCCTCTCCCTCGGGCAGGACTCCGTAGCCCAGCCTGCCGACCCTGGGGGTGTCGATGATGTACTTGCCATACTTTGTCTCGCTCATGTCCTGTCACATTTTTTCATTTTCGACCTTGCTCTACAACCGGTACTCTTCGTACTCGTACTGGCACGGTGACCCATATGTCGCGTACATGACGTTATCCTCGGGGACCATGATGACGGAGGACACCGTCGTCGAACGGGCTTCCGGTGGATAGTCCTCGTTGGGGTGCACGCATACGGAGTGCGGGTAGTTGTTGTGGTCTGACATCATCTCCATCATTTTCTGGGCGGTGATGTCCCCGTGGTGCATGCCTATCAGCCTCTCCAGCCTCTGCTGGCGGACGTAGGAGCTCCCGATTATCCCGGGGGATCTCGCGTTCCCCTCCTTGAACCTCTCGGTGAGGAAGTGGTTCGCGTGCACAAGCGTATCGTTCACCGGTTGTAACACGTTGAAATCATCTGGCTTTGTCTCGACGCAGAAGATCTCCCCCTCCCTGCTGCCCAACGTGTAGTTCAGCATGCTGCGCCCGTGGGTGCACAGCAGAGTCAACGTGTTCCCCAACCTCTTCTGCCTCATGGCTTTGGGCATTAGGCAGCAGCACGGCACGACGAGGCGCTGCTCCTCCATGGGCGTCGGGACGACGTTCAGGACGATACCGACACCAGCCGAGTTCATTGTCAGCTCCCCGCCTCCCCAGTAGACGAGGGATAGTTCTGAGCTCCCGTCTTCACGTTCAACCTTCACCATGTCCAGGGTCGCACCTGGGGAGACGTCGAAATTCTGACCGACGATCATCTTGCCATCGCTCGTGGCCTTGCCTGTGACGGCGAAGGATGTGCACATGGTCGTCAGCTTCGGGTAGTACCATCTCAGTTCGAACCAGCATCTCAGCGCGAGGACCTCGTCGAATGTGACCTCTGCGCCCTCCGCCTGGCCTCTCAGCGTCTCGATAAGGTTCGGGTCGAACCTCTCCACCTCGGGGAGGTATTTCCGGGTGTTCGTGAGGACCTCCTCTTTGCTGGCCTTATGGAAGTTATTCACTCGGCCCATGAGGGCGTCGACTGAATTGATGATGTTCTCCTTGGCGGCCTCTCCGTACTGCCTGCCAATTTCGTAGTCGGTGCCGCTGCATTCGATGACCTTGAGTCTTTTTTTCTGCTTCAAGTATTTCTCCGTAGTTTAGGTAAATATTAACTTGATAACACTATCTAGCCGCTGTAATCGAGGTCCAGTATTCGGCACCTAGAATTCACGTCGAACTACCACGAGTCTGTATCTTTTCGCGTATCTCCGAAAAAATGATGCGGTATAGCATACAATGGTCTTCGAATGAGTTTAATAATATCCAGAAACAACTTCGCCCTAAAGGGATAAAACGAAGACCTGACGCTCAAGCACCTCTAAAAAGGAGTGTAAACAGTGAATCTCACCAGCGTAAAAGGATCGACGGCCCTAGTAGTTATCGCGCTTCTCTTATCAATGATGCAAACTCCCATACGTGGATTCGCAACTGATGATGGTCTCATCGAGCTGACGCATGTTCCGAACGAAGTTGCCTCTGGGGGTTGGGTAAATCGGTCGTTATCCAGGGTCCCTGCGGAGGAGGTGGAGGACGCCGTCTCTCGGCTGCAGTATGTTCCCGATGAAGAGGAGCTCCCCTATGAGGCGCTGGAGATGGAGTCGGACCCCCGGATGCCCCCATTCATCTCCGCTGAGAAGGCCGGGGAGGACGTTGAGCGCCTGTTCTACCTGCTAGAGAACGGGTACTCCGGTTACGGATACTTCCTCAACGTGGGAAGCTTCTTTGAAGCCAAGGTCGGCATCCTCCGTGAGCTCAGGCGCCAGCCCATCTGGAACGGCGAGGAGCTCTCAGGCCTGATCCACGAGCACCTCGACTTCCTGCGCGACCGCCATCTGGAGATAGGCGGGAAAAAGTACAGCAGCCATATGGACTTCTGGTACGATACGGGCTTCGAGCTCAGAGAGGAACACGGAGATTACCTCTTCACATCAGAGGGCACGGAGTACACGGTCGTCTCCATCAACGGAGAGAGCCCGGATGGCTACGTGTTCCCCTCCCTGAACGCCGATGGAGACGCAGTGTTCAGGATGGGAGTGCTCTCATACTCCTCACCGAAGTCCCTTGAGATTAGGGCGCGGAACGGCCAGGAGGTACGCCAATGGAAGGTCAAGCTCTCGCGCTCCCAGCCGCGATACTCCGGAATATATGATGAGAAGCGAGTCGGAGGAGTCCCCGTAGTGCGCATCCGCTCATTCGGCGACCATCCCAAGGAGTACATCGACAGCTTCCTGGACAGCGCCAGCCGATACAGAGGAGAGCCCTGCCTCATAGTCGACATACGCGGGAACGGGGGCGGCAACGAGGCGTGGCCCAAGCAGTGGATCACCAGATTCACTGGCCGTCAACCCAACAGGGTCCAGGTCTTCACGGAGCTAATCAGCGAGACGGCGATGATAGGCCGCTCCAACTCCTACGCCCTGGCGTTGCACAACGTCCCCGAGCTGAGCCAGCAGGGGTACCCTGCGATGGTCGAGGAGTTCAGGGGATACGCCGAGTCCATCGATGAGGGGGAGTTCAGGCCGTATTGGTGGCCCTACGTGGTCCCAGAATCCCAGGAGATCCCCAGCGACACCACCCTGATCGTGCTTGTGGACGCCAACGTCTACTCGTCGGGGGAGGGCTTCATAAGCTACCTGCATCAGGTGGAGAACGTCGTCCTCGTGGGGGAGAACAGCGGCGGAGCCCTTACGTACGGTCAGATGAGCCACCACAGGCTTCCCAACTCGAAGATGCTCGTCGGACTGCCCACGTCCCTCAATGTCTTCGTGGACCTGGAGTACAGGGAGGAGAAGGGGTTCTTCCCGGACCTCTGGGTCCCCGCTGGGGAGGCTCTGAACTACGCCGTCGCGGCCGTGAGGAGGGGCACCATCCCCACTTCACAGTCCTATCGGGAGGAGATCTCCGGAGTCGCGTTCATACCGGAGGAACCTTCGATGACGGACAGGGTGTTCGTCCTTCTCCCGATAATCACCGCGGTGTTATACGGAGTAGTCTTTGTGTATTTCAACAGAAAGAGGCGAATGTATTTCTTTATCCTTGCCGGGTTCGTCATAACTACCCTGGGTTACTTTTTCCTATCCCGGGAGCCCCCCCTTGGTTATGCTTGCATCCTCGTGGGCGTGGAGTATCTCCTAATCTCTTTGTACAAGTGGAGAAAGGGGAATAAGGCTCCTGAAATAATCTCTCAGGGACCGGACTAATCCCAGAAGGGAACGATGGCTGAAAACTCGCGCGCGCTAGGTCTCCACACTGGAAATGACAGAAGGTTCGACGCCAATGGTCACAACATGTGAGTACCTTAGATGATTACTTCGAGTCATTGAGATACTTGAGTCCGCCTTATATACCCAAAAATGAATCCAACCTCGTGAAACAAGATGGCTAACATGATGAGCCAAAGAATGGTAAGCCTCGACGACACACCTGCATCCTCAATTAAGGAGCTAGACATGAAGATACAGGAGCTAAAGCACAGCGTCTCCGAGGTATACAAATACGAGCTCCTTACTACCAACCAATACCTAAAACAGATGGAGCTAGTCTTAGAGATATTCCAAGAATTAAACCAGAAAATAAGCGACTAACATGAAGGCGCGCGCGGCTTAGATTTATCCGATATCGGCGCGATATTATGTGGTTAGTGGTTCTTTGAATCACACTATAAATTTCATGTCTAGATGAATCCGTGCACGCCCGATTGTTGGAAAAGAGATCTATTTTCAATGGACATCTACAAAAACCTCGTAAAGTTTTTTATTCACCCCTATGGGTTGTTGTTTGTAAAGTGGGGATGCCTTGATGTGGCTAAGTCATTATCAAAGGGATTCCCCTTATAAAATGAGTTTAAAATCGAGTACAGAGTCCGAGGAAGCCCGATGCTGATCCGAGAGGTCATACTGGAGAACTTCATGTCCTACGAGTACGCCCGCGTCCCCCTGAAGGGAGGCGTCAACGTGGTCGTGGGGCCCAACGGATCAGGCAAGTCCAGCTTCCTCGTGGGCATCTGCGTCGCCCTCGGGGACACCTACACCGAGCGGTCGAAGAAGCTCAGCGACCTGATACGGTGGGGGCAGGACCGCGCGAGGGTAACATTACTCTTGGATAACTCGGTCAGGGAGAACGGTCGTAGGCCTATCCCCCGCTTCGACAGTGACGTCATCAGCCTCTCGCGGAACCTGAGGCGGGACGGCAAGTACGGCTTCGAGATCAACCAGAGGAGCGCCCAGAAGTACGAGGTCATGGACATCCTCAAGGACCTGGGCTTCGACCCGAGCAACATGCTCATAATCATGCACCAGAACATGCCTTCGAAGTTCGCCGCTCTCAGCCCCCAGGAGAAGCTGGTCAACCTGGAGGAGTCCGTGGGCTTCGAGACATACAGGAGGGACATCCTCGAGGCGAAGAACAAGCTGAGCAGCATCCTCAGCGAGGAGGAGAGCCTCAACGACCTCCTGGCTAGGGCCCGGGAGACCCTGGGATACTGGAGGGAGCAGAACGACCGCCTCCAGGAGAAGAGGCAGCACCGTACGCGATCCCTGTTCCTCCAGCGGGAGATGGCATGGAGCAGGGTAGCCGAACTAGAGAACAGCCTCAGCAGGCTCGAACAGGAGCTGGATAAGGCGGACTCCGACCTCAACGAGGCCGAGGCCGAGATGGAGCAGCGCAGCAAGCAGGTCATCGACACCCAGGAATTGCTGAGGAAGAATCGGGATAAATATGCCCTCCTATTCGAGAAACGGGTGGAGTTGGAGAGGACAGTCGGTATCTGCGAGTATACCATCGGCAACTCGAAAGACAGGTTGACTCAGCTCGACGGTATGACCTCTACGTTCCAGGAGTCGAAGAGGCGCTTCGAGATCAGCGCCGAGGCGCTCAAGGAGCGGCTCAAGGACGGACCTACCACACTGGACGACTACTTCAACCTCGTGAGCGAGTTTGAGGAGAGCCAGACGGAGGCCTACGACTTTTGGCAGGATGACCTCTCGAAGCAGCGCTCGGGGATGGAGACCTCCGTCGACTCCCTTAGCCAGAAGCTGAGCGAGGCGGACGCGGGCCTGAAGGACGTCATAGAGGAGATCGCGATAACCAATGCCCATATCGACGAGGCCAACGACAGGTACATCGACGGGCGCATCAGCATGGCTCTCCTCACGGATCGCCGGGGGCGGCTTAAGAGGAGGATTGACGAGCTCAAGGCGGACATCGACAGGCTGAGGCGGGACCTCAACGACGCCGAGGCGGAGGCCCTGATAAAGGGTTCAAGGGTCGAGACGGGTCGCTCCTCAGACGACATCCTGGGGGAGATAAGGAAGGTCAGCGGGATACTATTGGGGTTGGCGAACGTCTCGGAGGACGCCGAGGCGATGTTCGAGTCATACTCCCAGACATTCAAGGATCTCCAGGAGAAGGTTGAGCAGGTCAAGGAGAACCGCCGCAAGGTCATGGGCGAGATAGACGAGAGGACGAGGATGTGGGCCGAGGTGATGCGGGACCTCCTGGAGGAGGTGAACAGCCGCTACCAGAGCCTCCTCTACATGCTCCAGGCCACCGGCGAGGTGAAGCTCATCAACACCCACGACATCGAGGCCGCCGGCTTCGAGATCTGGGTCGGCTTCAAGGGCGCTGAACCGAGCAGACTCGACCCCTACACACACAGCGGCGGGGAGCGGAGCACGTCGGTGATGGCTTTTCTCCTCTCGCTGCAGCAGAACGTCCTCTCCCCATTCAGGGCTGTTGACGAGTTCGACCTCCACATGGACCCGAGGAACAAGGAGATCGTCTCCGAGTTCATCGTCCAGACCCTCGAGGACTCCAAGAACCAGTACCTGGCCATCACCCCCAGCCAGATCACCTTCAGGGGACAGGACGTCCACATCGTCATGGTCCACAAGACCGAGGGTGTCTCCACGATACGGATGGTAGAGGACGTTGAGTGACAGGGAGGGCAGGGCCCAGCTGGAGGGCGTGATAGCCATCTGTCGCTCCGTCTCCGAGGGGGCCCTCGACCCCTTCGCGGTGGACGTAGACTACGTCCTCTCCGTGATAAGGCGACACTATCCCCATGTGGCGTCCCTGGAAGAGTTCTGCCTCGACGCGTCAGCCATCAAGGAGCTGTCCAACGTCCTGGAGAAGCAGAACGACTGGATACAGCACCAGTCGACGACGCTCTACAAGGACCCCTTCATGCTCCAGCAGCAGCTCATGATGATGGACGTCGGCGCCGTCGCCGAGGCCTTCCTCAAGTCATGGCACCCCGTCGTCGAGCTCGAGCAGATATCAGCCAAGACCCTTGGCGGAGCCCTCGGGTACTGGGGCGACCTCCTACCCATGGAGGAGAGGTGGGCGGAGGACGAGGTCAGCCCCGTCGACGCAGGCTCCGCAACGTGGCTGGAGGCCCAGGAGCTTGGGCTGATACCCCTGGAGGGCTTCTCTGAGACCCTGGAGTCCTACTGGGCTGAGATGAAGGAGGTCTCAGAGGAGCAGGGGCGCATTCCCTACTGGGAATGGATCGGCAGGGATACCTACCGGGAGACCCTGGTGAGGGCTTACATCACGTGCTACCTGGTGGGCTACGGATACGCCGTCGTGGAGATGGACCGGTTCGGCGACAACGTCTACCTCACGCCCCTGGAGGAGCAGTTGGGCGCCAAGACGCAGAAGATGATATCGCTGCCAGTAATGGTAGACTACGAGGAGTGGAGAAGATGGCGAGAAGGGTAAGGCGCTCGGATACAAGATACTCCAGGAAGGTTAAGGACGCTGTCCACCTCCTGTTCTTCAAGCACCACAGGCTCCCCGGCGTAAGGGGCTGGGAGCTACGGCAGGAGCTGGGAGCGGAGTGGCTCGACGTCGTCGACGTCCTCGACAAGCAGCTTAAGCCCTTAGACCTCCAGGTCACGCGCGCCCTCGACGACCCCGACATCATCGAGCCCACGAGGGCTCAGCTAGCGGACGCCAGGTTCTACATCACCATGAGGGGCTCCGTCGACCAGAAGACCGCCAAGACGATAGGCTGGAGGATAGACGACATCGCCGGGCTGGCCGTGACCATCGCGTTCCTCATCTCAAGGCAGGGGAAGACCCCCCGCGTCGACGTCGAGAGGGCCCTCGCCGAGAAGCTTCCGGGCTGGCGGGCGAAGATGAACGTCGACAGGTACATTGAGGAGGGCTACCTAGGAGAGGACGAGAGCGGCAACCTCTACATAGACTGGAGGAGCAGGGCGGAGGTCGACCAGAAGCAGCTCGTGGACCTCGTCCTGGCCTTCGGGCGCAAGTCCGACTAGCTCTCGGAGAGGAGGGCGCCCAGTAGCTTACGGAAGCTCCGCTTGGAGCCCCCGGGAACAAGAGGGACAGCGTATACGTTCTCAGATAATGAGGGCTCCGCATCGGAGAGATGAACCACTACAACCAGATTGTAAGCGCCCCTCAGTCTCTGAAGCTCGTGAATACTTGACTCAAGCAGTGAGAGAGCGGTATCGGACAGAGGCCTGAAAGCATATCTCATCGTTCTCCCGACGGAGTCTTCAACCTCGAGGTCGAGAACCCTGTCTAACCCTGAGACGTTCTGAGGGGTTGTCAATCTAACGATGAACTCACCATCACTCAACGTAATACTCATGTTATCCAGATCAACAAATCCTCGGTCCCCGTCGAGGAGATGAATCGATGCTGGGTCTATCTGGAAGCCGATCCTCATGAGTGACCTGACGATCTCGACCCCACACCACCTCTCATAGAGAAGTGACGACCCGCCCATCTCGGGCAGCGAAGCCCGAATGTTGTATAGAGGTGGAGGCGTGTTCACGTCGTAGCTCTTCTTCATTGCGTAGAACCGGCTGTAATTAGGATGAGACGTGAGGACCTCCGTCTCGAGGGGCAGCTCTTGTGTGATCTCGACCTCATCTAGGAAGACAGCGGTTTCTGGGTACGCCTGTATCTTACCCTTCAGCTCCTCGATCCAGGCGACGGTCTCCCGGTTTTTCGTCAGCTCCTTAGCCCACCTAGCTGTCGATGAGCCCTGTAAGAACTTTATCGCCCTGTTCAGGAGTCCCTCAATGTCGATGTTCACCTCTGAGACGGCGTCGAGCTGGGAAACCAGTCTCTGCAGGTGGGCCTTCAGCATCTTGTTCTCGAACGTGTCGTAGTTCCTTTCGACGCCGGTCTCGATGACGTTGATGGGGATCTCCTTGAGCAGCTCTCTGACCTCGGAGAACTCACCATCAGTCTCTGTTTTTCGGACGAGCAGCTCGTCTAGGATGGTCTTTGAGAGCTCCGGCTTGAGGCTCTCCAGCGAACCCAGGGCTTTCCTCTCTCTCCTCTCGACCATCGCGCAATAGGGATCCTCCGCTATCAGGTTGAGCACCGGCTCTAGCTCCATCCAGTGGTCCCCGATATGGTTGAGCCAGTCGGTGCTGCGCGCGCTGACCTCACCATGGAGGACCGTGTAGGCCATGTGGACGTACATGTCGGAGACCTCCTTGGCCATTATCCCTTGAAGCCTTTCATCGGATGAGGAATACTCGGCGTCTTTGCCCTCCTCTTTAACTTGAAAACGTTCAGAGGGTGCACCCCCTTTCTTATCGCCCTCCCTCCTCAGCAGGCCGATGAGCTGTTCCAGGGGTTCCTCCTTCTTCTCCGGGACCTCTTCCGCCTCGCTAGGAGTCCTGTCCTTCAGGTAGTCGGTCAGGGCGTCCATGAGCTCTGTTGAAGGCGACTTCTCGCTCTCTGGGGTCGGTGTCTGGCTCCTGATGTAGGCAGCCATCGCGCCCATCAGCTCGTTGAGGGATGAGGCTATGCTCTCTCTCGGCGCGTCTCCCGCCTCCTTCTTGACCATCGTGACGAGGAGCCCGCACAGCTCGTCGAAGGATGTCTTCTGGGGCTGAGGTATCGCAGGTGGAGGGGTGGGCCTGTACTGGAAGACGAGGCCCCTGCTCATCATGCGATCTATTATTCGGTCTATGAACTCGTCATCCGAGACGTCGACGGATATCACGCGTCTCCCTACCGGGAGTCCGGGGGCTGTGACTCTCACCTCTTCGGCTGGAGGTGCCACGACCCTGTCTGCTCCTGGCAGGACCGGTGGCCTCGCCTCGGGTATGATGACCTCCATCTCAGGAGGCTTCTCGGCCTCAACCGTCGGAGTGGGCACGGTCACATCTGGTTCCTCCTGCAGTATCAGCTCGTCGTCAGCAGCGTAGTACTGCTCCAAGATCTCGGCGCTGTGATCCCACCTCTTGTAGGAGTTGAGGCTGAGGATGATCTCGGCCTTGTCGACGTTGGCATCGTCGGCGTCGTTGACGATTGCCATCTTGTCCTTGATCCGCCAGGCCGACTCGGCTGTGAAGAGGTTGAGCTCGTTGGGGAAGTACTTCAGGTCGATGAGGGAGTCTCCCCTGGTTACGTAGATGTACAGGTTCCCGCCGATCCTCGAATAGTATTTACCCAACTATTTCTTCCTCCCGAACTCTCCGCTTATGATGTCGTCAAATATTCCTTTCTTCCCCACGGGCGGGGCCTTGTCTTCCCCGTCCTTCTCCATTGGTCTCCTCAGGAGGAGGTTCTCGAAGGCGTAGTTCCAGAAGACGCCCATCCAGAGGAGGGTGAACAGGGTGCCCAGGTAGTCGTGGAAGATGATGGCCTGGAGGTACCCCGAGCTGTGGGCAAGTAGGGTCGGGATCAAGATCCTGAGTATGTTTATCAGGAACGTCCCCTCCAGCCCGATGAGCACCGTCATGAGCTTGCTCCTCCTGGTGTAGGGCCCTTGGAGCCCCGTCAGGAGAGTAAAGGCGAGGAGCACGAAGCTCTGCCAGCCGATGCAGTTCCAATTAATGTATATCCTGAGGGGTATCCAGGCCCCGGTCAGGAACAGGTTCGATCCGTTGATGGACGCGGGCACACCGAGCGTCTTCAGTAGGACCGCCACGATCCTCACGATGAAGGGGGCAATGGAGCCCTGGATCAGTGCGACGAGCTGGAAGCTCTCCACCACCTTCGTCAGGAACTCGTTAAACGTCGTAACGAAAGGCAGGATGACGAACGTTACAGAGGCGACTATGATTATCCTCTGGAAGACCTTTCCCTGGGCGCGCTGAATTATCCTATCACTCATGTTGCTCTCTCCTCCGTTTCAGGGTCGCTCTCAGGTGACCGGAGACAACGCTCGTGGTTGCGAAGAAGAGCGATATCTGAATCATATTTGTCAGGTTCTCTGGGACGACCATCCCCGGGAGGTCGATGTTTGAATGCCTCTCCGAGCTGTCATATTCGAGTACGTACGTCATCTCCCTGTCGTCGTAGATACTGATGCTCAGGCGGAGGGTGTGACCACTGTCAAAGACGTGCTCGTCGATATGGCTCCCCGTAAACTGGAACTGCGTCATCTGCTTCCTGAGCCTGATATCGAAGGTATCAGAGTTGACCAGGGTCGATCCACCCGTCTCATCCACGTCATACACCTTGAAGCGTATCTGGGTGTCGTACTTGTTCAGTTTCTCTGAGGTCGTAAACTTCAGCCAGACAGTGTATATTATCGAGCCCTGCAGGCTGTAATCGGCCCCCAGTGGACCATACAGATAGAAGTTCCACATCTCGTAAAACTCCGAGGAGCTGCTTGCCTGGACGGGATCGCTGTACGCCGACGGATTAAGCTGGGTGAACTCTGGCATAGTCATGATCCGGCTCGTTGAGATCGTGTTGACCGTTACGGGGGAGGTCAGATGCTCGAAACTCAGTATCGTCTGATCGACCCCGGTGGCCCTTACCGAGAGGATGGCGACTCCGTTCAGGAAGGTTGCGAGGAGGATGATCACCATCGTCGCTAGGCCCATCGCCTTCTTGCCGTAGATGAAGTCGGGGAGAAGCCCGATTATGTCTAGTCCCTCGAATGATGTCCTAATCTTCTCAAGGAGGGGCTTCGTATCGTCCTCCGTCTTGTAATCGAGGATGAAGTTCTGGGATAGATACCAGAAGGCGCTCAGCCAGATGAACGTCAAGACCGTCGAGAAGTAGTCGTGGAAGGTTATGGCTGGCCCGTACCCGCCGTTCAATAGGAGGAGGCACGTGGAGGTGACCCGGATGATGTTCAGGATGACTACGCCCTCGATGCCGAGGACGACGCACTTGACCCTGCTCCCGAGGGTGTACTTTCCCTGGAGGACGGTGACAAGGGCTAACGACAGGAGTATGAAGCTCTGCCACCCCACGCAGTTCCAGACGATGTCTATCTCGTAGGGCAGACCATCGGTCATCATGAATATGCTGGATCCGCTTATGACCGTCTCTATCTTGAATATCTCCTCAAACACGGTGCCAGCGAGGCGAACCATGACCGGAACCGTGTACTTCTCCAGTATCTTGTAGAGCCCTGAACCGAGGGCTAACTGGGTGAGGAGATCGTTGATGGTGGTTATGAGGGGTAGGATCGAAAGCCCCACCAGGGTGAACCAGATGAAGCCCTCATACCGGCCTCCGAACTTTAGGAGGAACTCCTTTACTCGGTTAAGCATCGTCTCTCCTCCTTCGAAGCTTCATTACGATTCCAGGGATCACGGGGGCTAGTATGAGGATGGGTAGCAGTGACTCTGGCATAACCATCCCCGGGAAGTCCACTCTGGAGTGTTTATCAGTGGAGTCGTAGTCGAGGTAGAATGTCCAGCCTTCCTCACCCTTGAACAGTATCTCCACGATGATGCTGTGCCCCTCCCTGAACTTTATCGACTTGATGACCTCGGCGGGGAGCGTCAGTGCCTCCTCCGGGGATTCCTCGTCGACCTCCACGTCCTTGAACTGATAGGAGAACTTGGAGTCCGTCTCACCGTCCTCATCCAGGTCAGTGACGAGGACCTTCATATCCACCTCGTGCTCCTCGTCCGAGTACATGAACAGGTGGAGGTTCAGGCTCCCTTTCATCTTGTAGTCCTCCTCCAGGGGCCCGAACAGGTAGAACTGCCACCCCTTCTGCCAGTCTGTTCCGGAGAGGGTGTAGCTGTCCGCTCGTGTAGTCCCCAAGGAGGTGTAGTCCGGATGGGTGAGGATCATGTTCGTATATTTTCCGTTGATGGTGACGCCTGAGGCGACGTACTCGAGGCTCAGGGCGGTAATCGGGCTATCGTCCACCGGCACCGACATGGCGGCTGCGGTGACCCAGACTATCAGGGTTGACATGAGGAGCAGGAACAGGAGCGCCATCGCTGACGGCCTCCGTCTCCTCTGTCTATCCTGCTCCTCCGTCCTCTGAGCCCGGGAGGCCTCCCTTCGCGGGAGTATCCAGCTGAAGAGCCTCCTGACCCTAATCTGGAGGATCCGGTCGGTGACGCTGCCCGTTTTGAGGGTCCTGACCCAGCCTCCCTCATCCTTCTCAAGGAGGCCCTTCACGGCGGCGTAGGCCTGGAAGGGCGTGAGGACGTAGCTGAGCACTATGAACGAGAATATACCCGAGTAGTCCTCCTTCGCTGTCTGCTCCAGGAAGAGCCCTGATAGGCTCATGAGGGGGAGGGCGAAGAGGTTGCTCAGGATGAGGCACCACCCGAAGGTGGCCGTCCAGAAGAAGGGGTGCTCCCCCAGGAGCTCGGCCGCCACCCAGAAGAATGTCCCGATGAGGAAGAAGAAGGACTGGAGGTAGTATGGGGCGAAGTAGACGAACTCGAGCTTCTCCCGACCGGTCAGGTTGTGGGACTTGAGGACGTCCCAGAAGTATTTCTTAACGGCGAAGGTGTGCCCTTCAGCCCAGCGCATCCTCTGGCGGGCGAGGGCCCTGATGGTCGTGGGTATCTCGGCCGGGGCCTGGATGAGGGGTGTGTAGAGGACCTTGTAGCCCGCCAGGTACATCCTGATTGTGAGGTCCCAGTCCTCGGTGATGCTGTGGGTCCAGCCGAGGTTCTTCAGGATCTCGGCTCTGATCATGAAGACGCTGCCTGTGATCATCTTCATGGCGCCGAAGAACTCCTGGGCGACCCTCTCTATCATGTATCCCCCGCTGAACTCGGCCCTTATCCCCTTCGTGATCCAGTTCTCGTTCTTGTTGAGGTGGTGGAGCTGGTATCCCTGGACGACGCCTACCTTGCGGCGCTCGAACCAGTCGTCGACCCTGTCCAGGAGCTCCTCGTCGTTCCCGTTACTGCCGTTCTTACCGTTTTTACCGTTCTGACCGTTCTCGTAGTACCTGAGGACGTCGTCGGCGAACCTGTGACCGTTCCCGTTTGTCGTCGCCCCGTGGCCGTTGCTCCCGTTGCCGTCCTGCCCCTCGAAGTACCAGAGGAATCGCCTCAGGATGTCGGGGGGCGGGATGAAGTCGGCGTCGAAGACCACGGCGTACCTTGCCTTGGGGTTCATGTAGTTGGTGGCCTTGCTGAGGGCACCGCCCTTGAACCCCGACCTGTCGTTCCTGTGGACGAACTTGACCGTCGGCCCGTCGGTGTTGAGGTTCAGCTCCTTCATTATCTCGATGGTCTCGTCCCTGGAGTCATCCGCTATGATGATCTCATAGTTCTCGTAGTCGATGTCCGAGCAGGCCTGTATCACGCGGCGGGCGACGTTCTTCTCGTTGTAGAAGGGGAGCTGGATCGAGATGAAGGGCGCATCGATCTTCCTGCCGTTGTTAAACACACCGTTGTCCGTAGATCGGCTGTTGTTCCTCCCTCTCAGGCTGGCGATGTAGCCTAGAACCCCGTCTTGGATTGACTTTACGCCGTTGGTTCCATTGGAGCCATTTCCGTTGCCGTTGCTGGCTTTGCCGGCGAATAGGGCTATGAGGATAGCGAAGTAATACTTGCAGGCGAAGAGGAAGAAGAAGATGCCGAAGGCCAGGGCTACGTATGAGAACGTTTGGCCTATGACTACTACAGCCTCTATCTCTTGTCCCTCCTTCGCCTTTTGTGTAGTGGTGTTGCACACCTCTACAATATATCGATTTTACGATATATTCGGACATTACCACCAGAACTAGTTTATAAATCTTTATGCACGAACTAGATCGTTCATAAGTGTTCTTCTGAGCTAGCTTATGGAGGGATGGTAAATAACCGACCTCCTCGTTTCTCCGGGTTTAAAGCGTAATAATCGTGAACTCTCCTTACTGCATACTACAGTATACCTATATATCGCAGACAGAACACATCTTGTGGTCCAAATGAGTGAAGAAGAGCCCGGCCTCGCGGAGCTGCGGACCCGCCTCGTCCGCGGTTTCCTGGATGTAACCGTAATGAAGATGCTCCTCGAGGAGCCCCTCTGGGGCTACAAGATGATGGGGGTACTGAAGGACAGGTACGGGGTCAAGGTGGGCCCCCCGGTGATCTACCCCCTGCTGGACTCCATGGAGGCAGACGGGCTCATCCTGGCCGAGGAGGTCTACTCGGGCAAGA
>CAYONH010000001.1:18470-19980 GCA_964405275.1 uncultured Candidatus Bathyarchaeia archaeon
GACTCCATGGAGGCAGACGGGCTCATCCTGGCCGAGGAGGTCTACTCGGGCAAGAGGAAGCGCAAGGTGTACAAGGTGCTGCCTCAGGGTGAGGCTGTGCTGAAGAACATGGACCGGATCCTGAAGGACTTCTAGCCCTGTGGATCAGCCAGCCAGTTCGAGCAGCCTGCGGGCGACCTCCCTGAGGGCCCATGTGAAGGGGTGGCTGGGGTTGTCGAGGGAGAAAAGCGAAACCCGTTGTGCTAGGAGGAGGTCGCAGTAGCAGGGGATGATGGCTATGAGGGGTTTTGAGAACATGCCCCCGACCTCGCTGAGGAGATTCTTCCTGCTCTCGTCTGAGACGAACATGTGGGGTCGTGCCTTGTTGACCAGGATGTATGTCCTCTTCTCGAAGGGCTCGTAGAGGTCCTCAGCCATCCGCTCCACGCCCTCGATGTCAAGCTGGTCGACGCTGGAGACTATTATGGTGATGTCTGCGCTGACGACGGCGTTCACCGAGGAGAACTGGACCCCCGGGCTCGTGTCGATTATGACCACGTCGACGCCCATCTTCTTGGCCAGCTCGTCCTTCATCTCCATGACCTTCCTCAGGGCCTTCATCTGCCACTTCCGGTCCTTCCGGGCGATCTCCCTCATCGCCTCCATGTCCGGGTTGGCGAAGCCCACGAGGAGCTTACCCTTGGTGCCGTAGTTGGAGGTTAGGTCCACCATCACCGTCTCCAGCCGGGCCTTCCCGTCGAGGTAGTTGTTGATCCAGTCCCTGACGCTGCTCTTAGCCTGGAATATGGTGAGCAGGCTGGGGGCCCTGAAGTCGAAGTCGAGGAGGGCGACGTTGTGCCCCTCGGAGGCGAGTAGCGCGCTGATGTTGCTTGCGATCAGGCTCTTCCCCGTGCCTCCACGACTCGAGTGGATTGAGAACATCTTCACCATCATACATCACCTACGATATTACCGAGAAGAGAACCCTCCTCCCATCCCTCTCTTTCTTGAGGTACCCCATCCTGACGAGCTGGTTGAGGTACCCGCTCTCCACGGCCCTCGCCCGCTCCGTCCTCTCCGAGATCTCGTCGGCCGTAGCCCTCCCCAGGCTGCCGGTCACGGTGGCGGTCTTCCTGAGGTGGTCGGGGAGGGAGAGGAGCGTCATTACGTCGAGGGGCTCGAACCTGACCTCGTCCACTGGCGGGACCACCTCCCTCAGCTTCACCCAGATGTCCTTCACCTCGGTCGTCTCGACCACCCCGATCTTGTACTGCTCAGCGAGCTTGTGGGCGTCGTCCGTGAGCTCCGGGAACGCCACAATGACCGACTTGAGGGGGTTCGTGTCGAATACCTTGGCGAAGAGGGACTTCACGTCGTCCTCGCTTATTGGGTCGACGGAGACGACGGCGTCCATGACCAGGGTGCCCTCATCCTCACCGCCGCTGTAGGCGACGATGTCGAACTGGTGCCGGACCTCAGACTCGCCTATCAGGAAACCCGGGCTCTCCGTCCTGTATCCCCGCTCATGGAG
>CAYONH010000001.1:20080-27932 GCA_964405275.1 uncultured Candidatus Bathyarchaeia archaeon
AGCGCCTGAGCCTCCTCCGGGCTGTCCAGGAGGGGTTCGACGGAGGTGTACCTGTAGCCCACTTCACGATCTAGGGTGGGCGAGAGGACCTTTATCTCCCCGCTCAGGAACTTGCCGAGGAGGAGCTGGACCCTACGATCCATGATAAACTCAGCAGAATCAGGTCGCCTCTTATAGCTCAAGCTGGCAGAATCCCCCCCTTCGAGATTTAGATCAACCATCGTCCGCCCTATTTCTTATATCTATCCCTCTACGAAGGAACTGCGGAAAGACCAGCTGAAGGAACATGGGTTACCCTAAGATCCGGGTGAACGAGGGGGCTGCTTCCCTCCTGGTGCCGGAGCTCGACGAGTCCACTGCTGGGCACATCGACAGAGCCCGTTCCCTGGCCCCTGTCTTCTACAATCCCAGGATGAGGCTGAACAGGGACTCGGCCGTCCTCGCTCTCGGCGTCCACCAGGGGAGGCTGGGGAGGGGCGTCTCCGCCTGCGAGCCCATGTGTGGCACCGGGATAAGGGGTGTTAGGCTGGCCCTGGAGGTGGAAGGTGTCGAGGAGGTGGTGCTCAGCGACCTGAGCCTTGAGGCCGTGCAGCTGGCGACCGAGAACGTATTCCTCAACGGCGTCTCGGACAGGGTAGCTGTCAGGCATATGGAGGCGAACCTCCTCCTCTCCCTCCACGCCAAGCCCCTAAGCCGGTTCGACTACGTCGACATAGACCCCTACGGCACGCCGGCCCCCTACCTCGACACGGCGGTGAGGGCCTGTAAGCGAGGCGGCCTGATAGGGCTGACAGCCACGGACATGGCCCCACTCTGCGGAGTGCACCCCAGGGCATGCCTTAGGAAGTACGGGGGGCGCTCCCTGAGGACGGATTACTGTCACGAGCTGGCCATCAGGCTCGTCGTGGGGGCCCTGGCCGTGACCGCCGCTAGGCACCAAGTCGCCTCTACGCCCGTCTTCAGCTACGCCGCCGATCACTACGTCAGGGTCTACACTCATCTGGAGAGGGGCAAGAAGAAGGCCGACGCGAGCCTGAGGGAGATGGGCTACGTCTTACACTGCTTCAGCTGCGGGCACAGGAGGACTATCCCTCTGTTCGCCTTGACCGAGATCGGATGCGAGGTCTGCGGTTCAGAGATGAAGGCGGCTGGCCCTATGTGGGTGGGGGAGCTAGCTGAAGCCTCATTCTGCGATGACATGCTTAGTTTCTCCGAGAGGTCCTTCGTGGGCTCGAATCGAAGGCTCACGTCGATCATCGCCAGAGTGAAGGACGAGGTTGGTCTGCCCGTCGGTTTCTTCAACGTGGACAGGGCCTGCTCCGAGGTGGGTATAGCCTCCGTGGACCTCGCCGAGGCGTTGAGCGCCTTAAGGGTGAAAGGGTTTAGAGCCACCGAGTCCCATATAGACAACAGGGGGATTAAGACGGACGCCTCAGCCTCAGACGTAAGGGCCGCGTTCAGGGACCTGAAGGAGAGGGAAGGTGTTTAGATGTCTCGAAGGTGGCGGACTGAGCGGAAGAGCGACCACTATCATAAGATGGCGAAGGAGGAGGGATACCGTTCCAGGGCGGCCTACAAGCTCAAGCAGCTGGACGACAGGTTCCACCTCTTCAGAGGCGCACGATACGTCCTGGACATAGGCGCCGCCCCCGGGGGCTGGCTCCAGGTCGCGAGTGAGGCGGTGGGGGAGAACGGCCTCGTTGTCGGCGTGGACCAGAACCCGATTGAGTACCTGGAGCTTGACAACGTGGAGACCATCGTCGGCGACATCCTCGACGAGGAGACCCGGGATGAGATCAGGGAACTGCTGCCTGGCTCGGTCGACGTGGTCCTCTCCGACCTGTCCCCCAACATCTCCGGGGCCTGGGAGGTGGATCAGTTCCTCCAGATCGACCTGGCGAGGATGGCGCTGAAGATATCGCGGGACCTCCTGAGACGAGACGGCTGGTTCGTGGTGAAGGCCTTCATGGGCCCCGAGTACGAAGCCTACCTCAAGGACGTGAAGTCTGCGTACAGGAAGGTGAAAGTCGTGAAGCCCCTGGCCAGCAGGAAGGGGAGCGCCGAGGTGTACCTGGTCGCTCGACACCTGGGACGGGGGCGCAGGCCTAGATAGCCAGCTCTTTCAGCACTCTGGCGACGACGGCGTTGGACTGTACGGTGGGCACCCCAGTCCTCTCTGCTATGTACTTTTTCAGGTCTGAGCTGAAGCCGAAGCAGTTGAGGAGTATGAGATCTAGGTTCTGTGCTGAGAGGCGCCCGGCTAGGGCTTCAAGCTCCTCGCTCCCCTCGTAGGGGGATGTGACGTCCGCGTAGGTCTCGACGTCGGGGCTTCCGAAGTTTGACTGTGCCCCGGGCATCTGCTCCTCGGTGGGGTAGACGACCCCCAGCTTTCCCTTCTTCAGGGAGCCGTTGAGGACCCCCTTGAGGATCTCCTGGGGGGTGACGACGAGCCCCTTCGACTCGTATTGGGGGAAGGCCCCGGTGCACATGACGACCGTCAGCCTGACGCCCTTCTCCTCCAGCTCGGTGATCTTTTCCTGGACGCGGGGGATGACGAACCTCTTCGTTATCTTCACCTCGGTTCCATCCCTCATCCGGGAGATGAGGATGTAATCGTCAGTTAGAATCTCAATACCTTTGACATCCTCAAGGCTCAGACCGTCCAGGGCTCCAGCCTCCATTATCTCATAATCTGGGCCTAGTATCTCCCTGAACATGGGTGTAATATCGTCTCGGGGTGTCTGCCCTATGGTGAGCATCCCTATCTTGGTCATCATCACTCTATTTGCGGTCTATTCTAAAATAATATGCGTCGGGATCACATGAAGCGCCTCTTCAGGGCCTCCCTCTCGGCCTCGACAATCTTCCCGAAGAAATCATCCGACTCTTCGGTGGTCTCTGCGAGGATGTCCCAGGCCTCGGTGAAGTCTACTCTCCGGGCCGTTGCGACGATGGCCCCCCTCCTCCCGTACATGGAGACGAGCTTTGCGGTGTCCTTGCCCCGTTCCCACCATCGCTCCCCCTCCCTCTTGACCCCCAGCTTCTCCCTGGAGAGCTCCCTGCTGACCTCGTCTATGGGTCTGTCGTAGACACCGAGCTCTGTGGACCCGCATCTCGGGCAGACTATCTTCTCTGGGAGTTCTTTGACCCGACGGGTCTCCACGTGGTCCAATCGCCCCAGGCAGGCCAAGGTCCGCGTCTCGTTGAGGAGGCGGGCGCGCGCCGACTCGATGATTATCCGGGTCATCTTCTCGGCTGGGACGATGTCGGTCTTCATGCTGGTGCCCTCAATGGCGAGCTTGGCCAGGGGGCTCACCTCGTCCCCCGTCCTGAGCCGGACGACCTCTATCTCTCCCTCCGCGATCTTGTTTAGGATCTCGATTGTTCCCTCGATGTCGAGGTCCTGCCTCAGGGTGTCCTTCATCGCCTCCTCGTAGATGCAGGTCCCCTCGAAGCTCTTCATCAGCCTCCCCAGGGTGATGTTGCTGAAGTTTGCGAACTTGCTGAGGGCCCCGGACTTGCGGGCGACGTTGATGATGCGCCTCTTGAAGAGCCCCGTCTTCGTCACGGCGTCGCGCATGAGGGCCTCCAGGTCTGACTCGGTGAGCTTCTTCAGGAGGGCTTCCACGTAGGCTGAGTCCACCTCACCGACGGTCTGGGCGACCACGTTGTAGGTGTCCTGCTGGACCCCCACGGGGTAGCCCGTCTCCTCCGAGATGACGTGACCGACCACCCTCGCCAGGGTCCTGTTCACCAGGGTGCCGAGGCTGGCGTGGATGATCACGTTCTCATCCCAGTCCTCGACGACTATCCTCTTATCCGTGGGCACGGCATAGCCCAGCTCGACGTGCTCCACGATCTCGGAGACCGCCCTCTTGATAGTCTCCTCTCTAGCCGGATAGATCTCAGCGAGCTCCGAGATGACCTCGCTCTGCGGGCGCCCCTCGGTGACGCACTCCTCCACCATGGCCTTGATCCTCCCCACCTCCAGAGCGACCTCTAGGGGGACGGGTATCTCCTCCCCTACCCAGCTGGGGATGGCCCCCGTGGGGTCGTCCTCCGCCCTGACGTAGATCTTGTCGTTATGGATGTTCAGTATCTTCCAGGGGCTCCCCCTGATGACGAACTTGACCCCGGGCTTAGCGTACTCGGCGACGAATGCCTCCTGGAGTATCCCCACCGGTGACTCGTCTGTGACGTCTATGACGAGGTAGGTCTTCTCGTCGGGGATCATAGAGAGGTTGTCGAAGAAGTACTTGTAGAGGGTCTTCCTGTTCCCCCTGGGCCTGATGATGACCTCGTCCTCCTCGGAGACCCAGGCCATGCGGGGGAACCTGTCGTGCATGTACTTGGCGACGAACTTGATGTCGTCCTCGGTGAGGTTCTCGAAGGGGTAGGCCCTGCTGAACAGGGTCTGGGCCTGGAGGAAGTAGATGCGGGGCCTGGACATGAACTCGGCGACTATCTGGTTGACGAGGACGTCGTAGGGCTGGGAGGGCACGACCAGGGGCTCCATGATCTCCTTCAAGGCCCTCCGGCAGATCACCATGGACTCCAATGCGTCGTCACTGTTCAGCGCGATAATGATGCCCTTCGCCGTCTCACCGATGCTGTGGCCGCTCCTCCCCACCCTCTGCAGAAGCCTGGTCACCTGTCGCGGGGAGTTGTACTGGATCACGAGGTCGATCGCCCCGATGTCGATGCCCAGTTCCAGGGAGGAGGTGCAGACGATGGTCCTCAGGTCCCCTGACTTGAGCCCCCTCTCCGCGGCTATGCGGCTAGTCTTGGCCAGGGAGCCGTGGTGAATACTCAGCGGGAAGTCGAGGTCCCAGACCTTGAACCTGCTCGCCAGCATCTCGGAGGTGGACCGGGTGTTCGTGAAGATGAGGGTGGTCTCGTGCTCCTCGATGAGGTTCCTCATCACCTCGAGGCGCGAGGCCACCTCGGGGTGGGTGAAGAGCTTGGTGGCCAGCTCGTAGTCATCTGGCCCAGGCTCAGGGTAAATTATATCTAACGTGGTGTTCCTGGTGGTCGAGACCTGGACGATGTCCACCTCTCGCCCGCTCCCAACGAGGAACTGGGCCACCTTCTCGGGGCTGCCTATGGTTGCGCTTAGCCCGATGAGCTGGGGGGGCTCATCAGACAGCTCCTTTACCCGCTCCAAGGCGATGCTGAGCTGGCTCCCCCTCTTGTTGTCAGCCAGCTCGTGGATCTCGTCGATGATCACCCATCGGAGGGGCTTGAGGAACCTCCTTAACACCCTTCCCGAGAGGATCGCCTGAAGCGTCTCCGGTGTGGTGATGAGCATGTCCGGGGGCGCCTGCCTCTGCCTGTTCCTCTCCCGTGTCGTGGTGTCCCCGTGGCGCACCGCCAGCTTGATGTCGAGGCTGCTGCACCAGTAGGTCATCCGGTTCATGATGTCCCTGTTCAGGGCCCTCAGGGGGGTGATGTAGATGATGCTCACCCCCGGCTTCCTCTCGCTCATGAGGAACTTGTGGAATACGGGAAGCATCGCCGCCTCGGTCTTCCCTGTGGCCGTCGGGGAGATGAGGAGGACGTTCTTCCCCTCCAGGATGTGGGGCATAAGCTGCCTCTGGGGCTCCGTGGGCTGGGTGAACCCTCTCCCCTCTAGGAGCCTCCTGACGGGACGGCAGAGGTTTGAGAAAACGTTCTCCTCGGTCAACTTAACCCAGCTGGAAATAACGGGTCCCCGCCCCATAAAAACAATGTCCACCCCCCTGTGGGGGGTGGAGGAAGGTGGGCGGGACTAGGAGGTCCTCTTGTAGTAGCCGGGCCTCGGCGAGTAGATTGTCCCGTCCCTCATGAGGACCCCGATGAGCCTCGCCGCCTCGGACCTGGCGATGCCGTGGTCCTCCAGCATGGCGGTGAACAGGTCCTCGTCCTGGACGACCCCTGAGACCCTCTCCATCTCCCCGATGACCCCGAGCACCTTCTGCAGCTGCATCTGGAGGCTCCTGGGCTTACCCGTGTAGAGGATGTCGATGTCTATCTCCCCGGTGGATACGTCGATGCCTACCTGCTCAAGGCTCCTTGAATACAGCGCGATGACGGCCTCGGCGTCCTCCCTTGTCACCTCCTCACGTAGGTGGACACGGGCCCTCGCCTCGGAGAGCCTCACAAGGGACTCCAGCTGCCTGGCGGTGATGCTGATGGCTGAAGCCTCGCCCCCCTCGATGGAGGCGCTCCGCATCTTGACGTAGAAGTCCCTGAAGCTCTCGAAGACCTCGTCGGTCATCAACGGGTCGATGGTTTTAGCGTAGCTGGCGTACTTCCTGAAGAACTCGGTGCTGAAGGGAGCCGTCATAGGGGTCCCAGCCGCCCTGTGGAGGTTCAGTATGTGCTCCGCCATCTTGAGGTCCTTCTCGGGTTCGGGGAGGTCTCTGAGGACGAAGATGAGGTCGAAGCGGCTCAGGATGGTGACTGGGAGGTTCATGTTCTGGGCGATGGTCTGGTACGGGTTGTACCGCCCGAGGGTCGGGTTCGCCGCGGCTAGGATGCTCGTCCTGGCGTTGAGGGTGGCGACGATGCCTCCCTTGGCGATGGAGACGACCTGCTGCTCCATGGCGGGGTGGATGGCTCCCCGGTCCTCGTCCCTCATCTTGTCCATCTCGTCGATGCAGCAGATGCCCTTATCGGCCAGGACGAGGGCGCCGGCCTCGAGGACGAAGTTGCCCGTGCCGCCCTCCTTGACGACAGCGGCGGTGAGTCCCGCTGCGGTGGAGCCCCTGCCTGTGGTGAGGAGCCCCCGGGGGGCGGTCTTGGCGGCGTACCCGAGGAGCTGGCTCTTCCCGGTCCCAGGGTCACCGACAAGGAGGACGTTGATGTCCCCCCTTATCCTGACGTCCGGGAGCTCCTTGCTGACCCCGCTGAAGAGGAGGTACATCACCGCCTCCTTGATGGTGTCGAGGCCGTAGAGGGAGGGCGCGATGGACTGGAGCATGCGGCGGAAGACCCAGGGGTCCGATGCGACCTCCCGTATCTCCTCGATGTCCTCCTCGGTGATCTCCAGAAGCTCGGCCTCCCGGCCGCTCACGTCGACGCTGTTGGCCTCGAGGGCGAGGTCGAAGACCCTGAGGGTGCCCCCCCGCCCCTGCTTCCTCAGGAGCCCCAGGGTCCCCGTGAGGCTTATCCTGTCGCCGGGCCGGGCTACGTCGACGACATCGTCCTTGAGCTCCACGTTCACCGACCTGGGGAGCTGCCCCGCCGGGAGCTCCTCCGGGCGCTCCTGGATGGAGATCCTCTGGGAGTCGATGAAGACCGACTCCTTGGGGACGAGCTCGAAGCCCCGGCGGCTGTTGCAGGAGGGACACTGGACAGGCGTCTTCAGGAACTGGTCCGTCTGCTCCATGAGGATCATCTCCCCGCAGGAGGTGCACCTGTACGCGGCATTGGTGATGAAAGGTTGGACGGCAGAGGCCCTGACGATGATGCCTGTGACCAGTACGAGCCGGCCGATGTGCTCCGCGCCGATCCTTCGAAGGGGCGTCTCAAAGGGGAGCCCCCTGAACCTTACGTGGACCCTGCGGATCTGGTCGGCGTACATAGGGTCTCGCATACGGAGCTTGGAGAACGCGGCGATGTCGAAGTGGGGGAGGTGGTCCAACGGGTTGTCGAGGACCACCCTGGCGAGGTCCTCGTCGAAGGCGTAGAGGTCGGTGAAGTCGATGACGAGGGACTTGAGCCCCCTCACCGCCATCTCGGAGAGGGCCTGCTCGTACTTGACCTCCTCCCTCTCGTCCCTGTACTCCTCGATGAATCGAGTGAAAGCCTCTTCAGATTGGATTAGACTCGCCATCGAAGTAACCAGCCAGGGCTAATGCTCTCTAGAAGT
>CAYONH010000001.1:28032-35761 GCA_964405275.1 uncultured Candidatus Bathyarchaeia archaeon
AATGATCTTGTGCAGTTCATCGTAGAGGGCTGTCTCCTCAGGCTGAAGGCCCTTGGAGTTAGCCTTCGCCTCCGCGGACGCCAGCCTCATGATCTTGGCGATCCTGCTCTCAACGATGTCCCTGTACCGCCCCTTCATCCTCCCGCTGGCCTGGCTTATCTCATCCCCAGCCGACTTCTCGGCCTGCCTGAACGTGACGTATGCCCGGGAGTAGAAGTCCTCAGGGAGGGGAGTCGGCTGACCTAGAGGCTGGACCCGCTCGCGGTAGTGGGTCTGCGTCCACTCACCGTCGCTGACGCCCCCGTCGGAGAGGCGCGCAAGCCCCGCCTCGATGAGCTCCCATGCCACCCAGAGGTTGACCGTGAGCTCCACCCCCTCGTCTGCCTCCTTGACGTCCAGCCCCGGGGTCTTGACCTCGGGGATCTTCCTCGTCGCAACTATGCGGACGGGCATGTTCTCGAACTCGAAGTACAATGCCTCCATGAACGACGTCGTCAACCGTTATCAACAGAGTATAAGGTCTCAGGACGTTTATTAAATGGATTTTGTCTCAGAAAGATGTGTCAAAAAACCCTTGTGGGTGCATCAGACAACATTTTATATCCGCCCCTTTCGATTCTTGGTGCAGAGCCGGCAGATGTTGAACCCCGTAAGAGGCCTGGAGGCGCTAGAGGGCGAGGTCATAAAGCTCCGCGGCGACCCTGAAGTCAGGTCGACCGTGGAAGGCCGTGTGGCCGAGTTCCTCGAGGTCAACGGCAAGAACTCCCATGCCTGGTTCGAAGAACTGGTCTACTGCCTCCTCACAGCCTACTCCAGCGCCCGCCTGGGTCAGCTCTGCGTCGACGCTCTGTGCGACTGCGGCGCCCTCATTGAGGGTCCTCTTGAGGACGTCGTTGAGACACTGAGGGTTCAAGGGCATAGGTTCTACAACAAGAGGGCGGAGTACATCGTCGAGGCCAGGAGGCTCGCTCCGACTCTTAAGGCCACCATCCAGGGCCTCAGTGAGACCGGTGAAGCACGGGCCTGGCTAGTCGAGAACGTTAAGGGGCTGGGCTGGAAGGAGGCGAGCCACTTCCTGAGGAACGTAGGCTACTTCGACGTCGCCATCATAGACAGGCACATCCTCTCTAACCTCAGGGAGCACGGCTTGATCCCGGACGACAAGAAGGGGCTCACCAGGAGGCGGTACCTTGAGTACGAGGGGATCCTTCAGAGGATGGCTGACGATCTGGACATGAGCATGGGGGAGATGGACCTCTACCTCTGGTACAGGAAGACCGGAGAGGTCCTCAAGTAGCCCCAGGACTCCAAGCTATTATCTACATCCAGCCTGAAACCTAGAGTGGAGAATGAGCCATGAGGGTCAAGGTGGGAGGCGAGCAGAGGGACGTCCGAACGATCTGGAGGGAGGGGAGCACGATCAGGCTCATCGACCAGAGGATCCTCCCCCACAAGTTCGAGATAACATCGCTGAAGGATCACAGGGAGACAGCTGAAGCCATCAAGGACATGGTGAT
This sequence comes from uncultured Candidatus Bathyarchaeia archaeon, assembly GCA_964405275.1. Lineage (GTDB taxonomy): Archaea > Thermoproteota > Bathyarchaeia > TCS64 > TCS64 > BS750m-G28. The sequence continues at coordinate 29,550 of CAYONH010000001.1, forward strand.
GAGGGGGGCAGGCGCCATCGGTGTCGCGGCGGGATACGGGATGGCTCAAGCTGCTCTCGAAGCGAAGGACCTATCCCTAAACGAGTTTGAGGCATACTTCGACGACGCCGCAGAACGCCTCAGGAAGACGAGGCCTACGGCCGCCAACCTGTTCCATGCCATAGCGAGGTGTCTGGATGCAGCAAAAGGGGCCTCGGTGAGTGATCGAGTTGAAGCCGTTGTCGCTGAGGCCGACGCGATAGCAGAGGAAGACCTCTCGGCATCGAAGAGTATGGGGGAATACGGCAGCTCCCTCATAGAGGACGGCGCCAGCATCCTGACCCACTGCAACGCCGGGGCCCTCGCCTTCATCGACTACGGGACGGCCCTGAGCCCCATAAGGCTCGCCCACAAGCAGGGGAAGAGAGTCCACGTCTACGTCGACGAGACGAGGCCCCGTTGCCAGGGGGCGAGGCTCACTGCATGGGAGATGGAGCAGGAGGGAATACCCTACTCCCTCATCGTCGACAACGCCGCCGGGTACTTCATGAGGAAGGGAGAGGTGGACCTGGTGATCGTGGGAGCCGACCGGGTAGCGGCGAACGGGGATGTGGCCAACAAGATCGGCACATACGAGAAGGCAGTGGTTGCGAAGGAGAACGGGATACCGTTCTACGTGGCCGCCCCGAGGATGACGTTCGATCTCAACTGTGAGAAGGGTGACGACGTCGAGATCGAGGAGCGTGACCACGACGAGGTGCGGAAGATGTGGGGCCTGGATGAAACGGGGAACGCTAGGAGGATCCTCATCTCAGAGGAGAAGGCGACTGTTAGAAACCCCGCTTTCGACGTGACCCCCTCCAAGTACGTCACAGCCTTCATAACAGAGGAAGGAATACTGGAGCCCCCGTTCAAAGAGAGCATCAGAAGGGCCTTTGCGTAGGTTACAATGGAAGAGCTTAAAATCCCCCGAACGCTCAGAAGATGATATCAGATGCCCGTCACCGTCCTCTTCAACCCCATCAACAGGCAGGTTGAGGTCAAGAGAGGAGAGAACCTGCTGGAGATCATGCGGGATGCAGGCATCAGGGTCGAGAGCCTCTGCGGCGGGAAGGGGATGTGCGGTAAGTGCAAGGTCATCCTCGAAAGCGGAGACATCCAAAAGATCTCCAAGACCCCCGACAAGTTCCTCTCCCATGAAGAGTTGGAACAGGGGTACTACCTCGCCTGCATGGTCAAGGTCCAAGGCGACTGCACGTTCACCATCCCGACGGAGAGCAGGATCGACAGCCCTAAGATACTCCTCACCGCCGAAGTCGACCTAGCTGACCTCGATCCGAGCTCCTCAAAGTACCTGCTTGAGACATCGCCCTTCGTAGACAGCCCTCTCCTGTTATCCCACCGGAGGATTACCCTCAAAGGCTACAGGGGGCTGCAGCCCAGAGTAGACGACGATGTCTACAGCAAGGTTCAGATGTTGGGGGAACGGGAGCCTCTCACCGCCACGGTCACACGGACGAACAAGTTCCCCGAGATCATCGACGTCGGCCCTGGAGACTTAACCCTCTCAAACTACGGCTTGGCAATAGACATCGGCACGACCACTATCGTCGGCTTCCTGGCCAACCTCACCACAGGGGAGATCCTGGGCCGAGCATCCGAGATGAACCGACAGATCACCTACGGCGAGGAGCTCGTGACCCGCATTTCCTTCGCCCGGAAACCCGAGGGGCTGAAGCTGCTCCAGCAGAGCGTCGTGGAGGCCATCAACGACGTGATCCGGAAACTGACCTCGGAAGCGGATGTGAAGCCAGAGGATATCTCCGACATCTGTGCGGGAGGCAACACCGTCATGAACCACATGTTCACGGGGCTGGACCCTGCGTATCTGGAGCTGGCCAACGTCGAGGTCTCACGCGACCCTATAATCAGGAAGGCAAAGGACCTCGGACTCCACACAAATCCGGAGGCATATGCATATTGCGTTCCTAATGTGAGCCGATTCCTGGGGGGAGACGCCGTGGGAGACGTCCTTGTCTCGAAGATGCACAGATCCGACGAGATCAGCCTCATGGTGGACCTCGGAACAAACGGCGAGGTCGTCTTCGGCAACAGCGACTGGCTATTCTCAAGCTCATGCGCCTCAGGGCCCGCCTTCGAGGGTGAAGGGGTTCGACACGGCATGAGGGGCGCCCAAGGCGGGATAGATCACGTCAAGATCGACCCGGATACGTGCAAGGCGGAGTTCTCGGTGATTGAGAACACGCGGCCCAAGGGGATCTGCGGCTCAGGGCTGATAGATCTAGCCGCCGAGATGTTCAAGGTGGGCATCATCGATTTCGTGGGGAAGCTGGTGCCCAGGCGTTCACCGATGATAAGGGAGGGAAAGTGGGGGCTGGAATACCTCGTCGTTCCGGCGGATGAGACGGCGATAGGGCAGGACATAGTCATAACGCAGGCCGATCTGGACTACGTCATCGACTCCAAGGCCGCGGCATGCGGCGCCATAACCGTCCTCATGCACAAGCTGAAGATCGGGATAAGAGACATCAGGCACCTCTACCTGGCGGGGGCGTTCGGCACATACACCGACCTCGACAACGCCATGAAGCTCGGGATATTCCCGGAGTTTCCCAACGTGGAGATACACCCCATCGGCAACGGCTCCCTAGCGGGGGCGTATTCAACGCTGATGTCCATGGAGAAGAGGAAGGAGGCGAACGAGATCGCCGAGAAGATGGTCTACGTGGACCTCCTCGTGGACTCTGAGTTCATAGAGGAGTACTCAAAGGCCCTCTACATTCCCGGGGCTAAGGAGTACTTCCCGAGCCATTAACGACGCTCATCGAATGTAGAAACCGGTCCCGGTCTCCTGGGAGACCTGACCGAGCTGCGCCAGCTCCTTCAGGGACTCGATCATGAGGGGCTGAATCCTCGCAACATCCGTCAGCGAGAGGATGCCGAGCAGCTCAGAGTCAGCATGGTCACCGCTCATCACCGGGAGCTTCTTGATCTTCTTCATCACCATCGTCTGAACCGCGTCCTCCAGCGGGGTGGTCGGCTGAACGACGATGACGGGGCACGTCATGATCTCCCTGACGTAGACCTTCTCGGCGTCATGACCCTTCGCGACGACACGGGTCATGATGTCCTTCTCTGTCAGAATGCCCTTCATCCTCCCCTCATCGAGAACGATGACGCTGCTGATCCCGTAAAGGCTCATTACCCGCGCGGCGTACTTCACGGAGAAATTCGCCTCAATGGTAACGACGTCCCTAGCCATGATATCCTCGACTACAAGCGACAAACTTATCCACCGAATCCCAAAGAAATGACGTTAGAGCTTATGAAAGGCTTTATGGTAAACTAAACTAGATGAACGGGATATAACATCGGTACACCAACTCACAGAGAAAAGAAGCACGATTTAACTGAAGGCACACTGCGGAAACCGCATCCACCTGGGTAGGGGGAGGGGGGGTCATGCATCCAACCCTGAAAGCCACCCGAAACTACTAAAGGAACACAGAAAATCCTCCAAACCGATCCCATTCAAGTCAAAAAGACCGTGAATTCAGCCCAAAACAACACACGCCCCCTCCTAGAAAATACGAGGAACGGAGCAGGAAGCCGATAACCGTAACGCCCCATCGAGGCAGATGGGCAGGTTCACATAACCAATTAAGCTTATATCTCGGACCATCTATCCATTCATGGTCTCCCAAAAAGAGACCCCCGCCCGCCCTAGCTCAATGGCAGAGCATCCGGCTGTAGTCACCGCCCCGCGGGGCGATGGCATTCAGGCCATGAGCAGACACCGGAGGGTTCCCGGTTCAACTCCGGGGGGCGGGACCATTCTCAAAAAAACTACGGCTAGCACTCATCTACTTCAGGATCGGGGTATGACCCCTCTGTAATCTAGACCAACCTGATCCTCTCAAGAAACACAGTGTCATAGCCCTCGAAGAGGAGGACAGTGTCCCCAGGACCGAGGATCACCCTCTCGACGAGCGCCCCGTCCCCTGTATGCACGCCGACGTCCACGCGCCCCTCCAGGACGTGGAGCATCTCGTGCCTGTATCTCCCCCTCTGATCCACTGCAACGGACGGGTTATGAACATGGGCTGGGCTACCCTCTCCTTCCTCTTTAACCATCACAGACATCTGAAGAGGCAGCGACTTATTGGTGAAGGGAACCGTCCCTCTCTCATCGAAATCTGCCCTGACGACGATGGCAAGAAGCTTCCCGTCTCCCTCGACGTACTCAACAGCCCTCAACCACGAAACACCCCCATAAGACCCCGATATATCCTCTGTAATTATGAATATTTTTTAAACCCCGTGCCCTCCATATCGAGAGGAACGCCCAATGGAGACCTATATGGACTACGCAGCAGCGCGCCCAGTCGACCCAAGGGTGCTGGAGGCCATGAAGCCCTACTTCAGCGAGAGCTACGGAAACCCCGCCTCATTTTACTCAAAGGGGTTCGAGGCACTTAAGGCACTGAACGAGGCTCGGCGACAGGTCGCCTCCCTCATCGGGGCCCAGGCCTCGGAGATCGTATTCACATCGGGGGCCACGGAGTCCAACAACCTGGCCATAGTCGGAGCCGCTCAGAGATACCGAAAACGCGGCACGAGGATCGTAATCTCGGATATAGAGCATATCTCGGTCATCAACATCAGCAAGGAGCTGACCCGACAGGGATACGAGGTCAAGAACGCCCCCGTCGACAGCGAAGGCGTCGTCGACCTGGAGCGGCTGAAGGAGCTCGTAAACGACGACACGGTGCTCGTATCAATAATGGCTGCAAACGGCGAGATAGGCACAGTCCAGCCCATAGAGCAGGCCGCTAAGATAGCCCACGACCATGGCGCCCTGTTCCACACGGACGCGACTGCGGCAGTGGGGCAGATACGTCTCGATGTCTCGATGGGCTTCGACTTCATGACCCTCTCATCCAACGACATCTACGGCCCCAAAGGAGTTGGAGCGGTCTACGTCAAGAAGGGGCTGAGGCTCAAGCCTCACATGATCGGAGGCGGACAGGAGGATGGCCTCCGCTCGGGCTCAGAGAACATCCCGGGAATAGTCGGCATGGGTAAAGCCGCTGAGCTTATCGGAGAAGAGATGGGGGAGGAGGCGAAGCGGTTAGCGGCCTTAAGGGACAAGCTGATAGAGGGGGTCCTAAAGGCCGTACCAGAGTCCTATCTGAACGGCCACCCCACGGAGAGGCTTCCCAACAACGCCAACATCAGGTTCAGCTACATAGAGGGAGAGGCCCTCCTCCTGAGCCTCAGCGACCTGGGGATAAGCGTATCGTCGGGCTCCGCATGCGTGGCCAAGACGCTGGAGCCCTCCCACGTGCTCAGGGCCCTGGGCCTGAAGCACGAGGAGGCCCACGGCTCACTGGTCTTCACATTAGGAAAGAGTAATAGGGAGGAAAACGTGGAATACGTGATACAGAGCTTACCTGGCGTGGTCAAGAGGCTGCGGGCGATGTCGCCCCTCACGCCGAAGGAGCTGATATGATGTACTCTGAGAAGGTGCTGGATCACTTCAAGAACCCCCGCAACGTGGGGGAGATCGAGGACGCGGACGGCGTCGGAACCGTGGGCAACCCCGTATGCGGCGACATGATGTCCGTCTACATCAAGGTGAAGGACGACCGCATCGACGAAGTCAAGTTCAAGACATTCGGATGCGGGGCCGCTATCGCCACCACGAGCATGACCACGGAACTCGCCAAGGGGAAGACCCTGGACGAGGCGATGGAGATTACCAGGCAGAACGTAGCTGACGAGCTAGGGGGGCTCCCCCCCGTGAAGATGCACTGCTCCAACCTGGCGGCCGACGCCCTCCACGAGGCTGTCAAGGACTACCGGAAGAAAAAGAAGGGAAAAGACTGAAAATGACCAAGAAAGTTGTGCAGTGTCCAATGTGCAAGGAGCAGGACGCAGGAAACTGCCCCTTCACCATGGTGAAAATGGTAGAGGGAGACAAGACGACCGTCTACTGCTGCGAGACGCAGGCAAAAAAGGTTAAAAATGAGTAGCCGAACTAGGATACAATTCAAGAAAGGGGTGCTTATGGATAGAAAGAAGCTGGCTACAGTAATCTCTGCAGCCCTCAACGCGCCCCTCATAGCCATACTCACTTTCATACCTCTGATCCTATCCCAGCAGCCCCTAAACGCACCCACACTGATTCTTGTCACCACGATATTCGGGGC
>CAYONH010000001.1:35861-38758 GCA_964405275.1 uncultured Candidatus Bathyarchaeia archaeon
GTCGGTGTAAGCGGACCCATCACCGCCCTCGTCTTCCAGCTGGGCGCTAAGATGTTACCCCTGTTCTTCATCCTGTTCCCCGTCTTATGGGCGAGGGTGGAGCTAAAGGCCCACAACAAGCTCCAGGTGGCGGCAGGGGCGATACTCAGCGGGCTACTCACCTGGTTCCAGATGGTCTTCTACGTGAACTTCCTGTTCCCCCTGATATAAAAAATTAAGAGGAAAGGATCCTCTTCGCGAGCTCCACACCGAACTGGACTACCTTCTCAAGCTCCTCCTCGGTAGGCCTGAACTTGAAGTCGAGTTCACTCTCCACAAGGTCTATCCCCGCGGCCTTCATCTCCTCCTCAGCCGCCCTCTTGGCCCCCCCTCCCCAGCCAAACGAGCCGAAGACAGCGCCTATCTTGTTCTTTGGCTTAAGCCCCCTCATGTAGGCTAGGAACGATGCGACAGTTGGGAACAGCCCATTGTTGAGTGTGGGTGAACCGACGAGAACCGCCTTCGCTTCAAGGATATCCGCGATGACGTCGCTGTTGTGGGACGAGCCTAGCTTGTGGATTTTTACCTCCACTCCTTCACTTGCCAATCCCCCGAAAAGGGCGTTCGCCACCCTCTCAGTGCTACCCCACATGGTGTCATACACAATCACGGCCCTCGGCTTGCTCTCGCCTTGAACCCATCGCTGGTAAGCCTCTAGGATCATCCCCGGATTTCCCCTCCATATGACACCGTGGCTAGGGCCGATCATGTCGATCTCAAGGCCCTCAAGCGCCTTGAAAGCCCTGCTCACGCTCATCCATAGAGGCATGACGATGTTGGCGTAGTAGGTCTCGGCCTCCTGCATCAGGACCGCGGTATCCACCTCGTCGTCGAATCTCTTAGAAGAGGCTAGGTGCTGGCCGAAGGCATCGTTCGGGAGTAGGAGCTTGTCCTCGGGAATGTATGTGACCATGGAGTCAGGCCAGTGAACCATGGGGATTGCGGCGAAGTGCAGTGTCTTCTTCCCCAGGCTGAGGGTCGGCTTCTCCTTGATGGAGGTAATCTCCATGTCGTCGCCATAGTATCTCCTGAGATTTTGCATGCCTAGCGGGGAGGCTATGAGCTCGATTCCCTGAACCTCCTCCATAAACTTCGTAATCGATCCGGAGTGGTCTGGCTCGGTGTGGTTTGAGATCAGATAGTCGATGTCCTGAGGATCGATGATATCGCGTATCCGCTTCATCATCTCCGGGTAGAAGTGCTCCTTCACCGTGTCCACGAGCGCTATCTTCTCATCCACGATGAGATACGAGTTGTAGGTTGTCCCTCTGTGAGTTATGTAGCCGTGGAAGTTACGGATATTCCAGTCGATGGCGCCAACCCAGTGGACACCCGGCTTGAGTTCAGTCAATTTCAATCACAATAATGACGTCTTCGTAAGGATTGAATAAAAGGATTTGTGGGCTAATGAAATATGTCGGAAAGATATAATGAGTTCAGACTTCCAGTTCCATGAGGTCTTCAGCGATCCTCGTGTTGGTAAAGATCATTCTAGCCTCCTCCAGCAGCAACGTGGGGTCGGGGTATCGGGAGCTGATGTGGGTGAGGAGTAGTAGTCTAACATTGGCTGATTCAGCCATCTGAGCGGCCTGAACGGCTGTTGAGTGACCGTTCTCCTCCGCCTTCTCTACGAGAGAGCTGTCAAATGTAGCCTCATGTATCAACACATCCGCCTCGCCCGAAGCAATCATGAGAGCCTCTGAAGGCCTTGTGTCGCCGCTGTACGCGATCTTCAGACCTTTAATGGGTGGGTCAACCACCTCATCGGATCTCACAAGCGTCCCCTCACTGTTTTCTAGGTCTTCACCAAGCTGAAGCCTCTTCCATAGAGGTCCTTCAGGGATACCCAGGGATTGAGCCTTATCCGGGTGGAACCTCCCGGGGCGCGGTCTCTCCTCAAGAACGTATGACCATGAGGGGCCGTCATGGTCAGCCTGAATCGCATGGACTTCGTATTCGCAGGTCTCCAGAATGACCCCCTCTGATATGATCTCATGAACTGTGGTGGGGAACCCTGGACCCCCCAAGGTTGAGCTGAAGGCATCTATGAACTTTGCGAGGCCCCTGGGACCGTAGATCTCCAGAGGGCGTTCCCTCTGCAAAAGGGTCATGGTCTGCAGTAGACCAGGTAGGCCGAGGACGTGGTCCCCGTGGAGGTGAGAGATGAAGATCTTCATACGGCGCCTGAAGCCGAGGCGCGCCTCCACCATCCTGCGCTGTGTGCCCTCTCCACAGTCCAGAAGGATGACCTCGCCTTTCCTCCTTATCGCTATGGAGGAGGAGCTCCTACTTTGAGTGGGCATGCTCCCGCTCGTCCCAAGGAAGATTATCTTCAATCAGAAGCCCCTCTAGTAGCAGTCCATGAAGCTATCTACTGATTAAGCGGGGCTAAATTAAACATGTTACCCTCCTGCTAGAAAGAGGCGCTAGCCCTTCTCAGCCAAGTAGCGCTCGACTTCAAGAGCGGCCATACACGCACTCCCGCATGCTGTGACAACCTGTCTGTATCTTCGATCATTCAAGTCGCCACAGACATAGACACCAACCTTGCTCGTATCTACTCCGGCTTTCGAGATTATGTAGCCTTTCTCGTCTACATCGAGCTGATCTCTGAATATCTTGGTGTTTGGTATCCACCCGATTGCGAGGAGGACGCCATCGCATTTCATCGTCCAGACGTCGCCTGTGTCCTGGTTGCTCATTCTGACTCCTTCGACCCTTTTCTCCCCCAGGATCTCCGTGACGGTCGTGTTCCATATGAACTTGATCTTCTCGTCTTGATGGGCCCGATCAGTCAGGCATTTGCAGGCGCTGAGCCTATCTCTTCTGTGGACTAGGTAGACCTCCTTGGCGAACTT
>CAYONH010000002.1:0-2889 GCA_964405275.1 uncultured Candidatus Bathyarchaeia archaeon
GTCTGCATGATGATCACCCGAGGATTAGTATATATTATAATATTTCCGCAGGAACAATGCAGCATTTATAACATCTGTCTTGAGAGAATATGAGTAGTAAACGCGGGTGTACGAATTGGAGATGTTGTGTGATCTGCTTTTCGAGGTCTCAAACGAGGACAGGTTGGGGATACTCAAGGTCCTGAGCGATAGGGCGCTTAACGTGACCAACCTAGCCAAGGAACTGGACCTCACGAACCAGGAGTGCAGCCGGCACGTCTCGCGCCTCGGCGAGGTGGGCTTGACCTGGAAGGACCCGGATGGACTCAACCACCTCACGTTCTATGGCGAGATCGTGCTGAGGCTCCTCCCCGGCCTGGAGTTCATCTCAAGGCAGAGGGAGTACTTCACCACGCACACGCTCAGTGCCCTCCCCACTGAGTTCGTTGGACGGATGGGAGAACTCTCTGGGAGCACCTACATCGACGATGTCATGGTCGTCTTCCACAACATAGAGAGGGTGATCAACGAGGCCGAGGAGTACATCTGGCGGCTCACGGATAGGATCCTCATAACCTCCCTCGATGAGCTGGAGGGGGCCGTCCAGAGGGGCGTCGAGGTGAGGCACTTGGAACCTAAGAACATGGTCTACCCCCCAAACTGGAGCGGCCCAGGACCCATACTTTCGGAGGCTTCAGTTAAAGGAAAGTTCGTAAACCGGCTCGTTGAGAGCGCCGATGTTTTCATAGCCATGTCCGAGAAAGAGGTAGCCGCGGTTAGCTTCCCTGAGGAAGACGGGAGGTTCGACTACCTCGGGTTCTCGTCCACCGATGAGGACACTCACGAGTGGTGTAAGGACGTCTTTGAATACTTCTGGAGCAGGTCCGAGAAAAGAATAACAGAATGAGCTTTTACTAACATCCTCCATTCACCCTTTCGGAGTTAGTTAGTTCGATGAATTGTATCTGTAAATCTCGAAGATTTCGAGGCTATCAAGGAGCGCTTCTACATCATTGGAGGTCAGCGGTCGGCCTCCAATTGCTCCCGATGTAAGCCCCAACCGTGGGTAACCTCCATCGCGTCTATCCATCTCCTCCAGGAGTTCCTCGAACATCGAGAGGTATCGTTCGAATTCCCCTAGGGATATGAGGGTGAAATCCCCTCTGTGACCTATCTCTATTGGGATGCGCTCATCCATGTCATCCGATGTGGACATACGTTCCTTCGACATGATCCAGGGATAATATACCTAAAGGACCTCCGCAAGATGGATGGGGTACGCTTAATATTGATATTGAGGAGGTAGGATCGATACTGGGGGGCTCAAGTGGGAAACATCTTCGACCTCATGTTCGAGATATCCAACGAGGACAGGTTCGGTATTCTCCTCAGGCTGGAGGAGGGTGCCATGAACGTCACGGGGCTGGCGAGAGAGCTCGGCCTGACCACCCAGGAGACCAGCCGCCACCTCTCCCGGCTCGTGGACGTTAGCCTCACGAGCAAGGATGCAGAGGGGATGTTCACTATAACCTCCTTCGGGGGATTGACTTTGAGGCTCCTCCATGGCCTGAAATTCATCTCCAAGCATGAGGATTACTTCACCACTCATAATCTCGGAAACCTCCCCAATGAGTACGTCTGCAGGATGGGGGAGCTGATGGACAGCACATACTTGGATGACGTCATGGTGATGGTCCACAACACGGAGAACATCCTGAAAGAGGCCGAGGAGTATGTGCTGAACATCAACATGCCCTTCATCGCCAGCGTCTTCCCCTTCATCAAGGAGGCCTACGAGAGGGGGGTGAAGGGCAGGTTCATCCACACGGATGACCTAAGGTTGCCGCCCAGCATGATGGGTGTACGGGAGAAGTCCTTCGACGACGAAACCGCAATCAAGATCAGGGCTGCGGGGGTTCAGGAGGAGAGGCTGATAGACGAATTGGACCTCATCCTCTATATGAACGAGAGAGAGGTGGGGATATTGGCGTTCCCCATGCTGACAGGTAGATATGACTTCGCGGGGTTCACTTCAACAGATAAAAAGACGCACAGCTACTGCAGGGAGCTGTTTGAGTATTACTGGGAGAAGGCGAATCCGGTCAGATAGGTGTAACTTAAAAAAGGGGATTATTCGAATCGAGTTGAGATTAGGTATCTCTCTCGAAGAGCAGGTAGTGGTTCACCATGGTTGGCGACCCCTGGGCCTGGTAGGTGTGGAGCCGCCAGCCCTGCCTCTGGTGCTCGACGATGACCTCCCCTATCCTGTTATGGTGACCCACCTGCACGCACGTCCATTCCTTCAAACTGCACTCACCTCCCTATAGCCACTCGATCCACAGCTCGTTGCTGAACTTGATGGCCTCAATGACATTCGGCCTCACGAACTCGTACATTTAGTAGTTTCTAGCAGACGGAGCGAGAAAAAGGCACCGCAAGACCTGTGCTGTGATAGACGTATCAGACCTGTGACATGCATGAGTAGAGTTATCTCAACAAGTCATGCAGTGATCGCGGACGCTATTTCCTCAGTTCTTGGTAGCGCCGTGAACCTGTCTGAGACCTCTCCTGCCTTGAAGACGAGGACGGTCGGGATCGAGAGCACATCGTAGTCCCTCCATCTCTCCGTTGAGACGATGTCCATCTCGTAGAAGTCCGCTCCTTCAAGCCTCTCCGCCAGCTCCTCGAACTCCGGTTTGAAGACTTTACAGGTGGGGCAGGTCGGTGACGTGAACAGGACGGCTACGTTCCTAGATGAGTGGATGACCTTCCCCGGGAACTCCTCATCGGTGAGGGCGGGAACGCTCTTCGACTCCTTCCTCTTGAAGAGATCCCTCAGCTTGGAGAAGACCCCTGGATATCTCTTGTAGGAGATCTGGTATCCCACGCGCTCGATTGCGGCCTCGATCT
>CAYONH010000002.1:2989-18848 GCA_964405275.1 uncultured Candidatus Bathyarchaeia archaeon
GAGAACGTCGCCTTGCTGAGCTGGATGGCCGTGACGACGTCATTCAGGTTGTTTCTAATCAGGACGATGCCCCCAGTCTCCAAGGCAACATCCGTGCCGCTCCCGAGGGCTATTCCGACGTCCGCCTGGGCGAGGGCCGGCGCGTCGTTGATCCCGTCCCCCACCATTGCGACGACGAGGCCTTCCTCCTGGAGCTTGATGATCTCCCCCACCTTGTCCTCTGGGAGGACCTCGGCGAGGTAGCGGTCGATACCCACCTTCTTGGCGATGGCCTCGGCGGTCCGGCTGTTGTCACCGGTGATCATCACGACCTCAAGCCCCATCGACTTCAGCCTTGCGACTGCCTCTCCAGCCTCATCCTTGAGCTCATCGGCCACGGCGATCAGGCCTGTGACGATACCGTCGACTGAGACGAAAAAGAGGGTCTTCCCCTGGTCGAACAGCTCGTGAGCTTTTCTCCCTGTCTCCTCGTCCATCTCTGCCCCTATCTCGTCCATGAGCCTCTGGGTGCCGACGATCATCTGCCTGCCGTCCACCGTTCCCTTGACCCCCCTGCCCGCGAGGGCCTCGAAGTCCTTGGGCTCAGGGAGCTCTAGGCCCCTCACCTGGGCCTCCCTGACTATGGCCTCCCCGATGGGGTGCTCCGACCTCCTCTCGAGGGAGGCGATCAGCCTGAGCATCTCCTCTGGGTCCTCCGAGTGGATGTCGGTGACAACTATCTCCCCCTTGGTGAGGGTCCCGGTCTTATCGAATGCGATGGCCTGTATCTCCCGGGTCTTCTCGAGGTAGTCACCTCCTTTGATTAGGATACCGTTCTTCGCTCCCTGCGCGGCGCCGACGAGGATGGCGGTGGGCGTGGCTATCCCCATAGCGCAGGGGCACGCGACGATGACGACCGCGACGAATGACGTTATGGAGAGCCCGAAGTCTCCGGTGGTCCAGTACCACCCTGCGAAGGCAATGAGGCCCGCTGTGATGACCACGGGGGTGAAGTATGATGCCACCTTGTCGGCAACCCTCTGGATGGGGGCTTGGCTTAGCTGGGCCTCCTCCACCATGTGGACGATCTGCTGGAGGGTGGTGTTCATCCCGATCTTGGTGACCTCGACCTTCAGGGCTCCCTCTTTGTTCACGGTCCCGCCGATGACTTCATCTCCGACCCCCTTCGCTACAGGGATGCTCTCGCCCGTGATCATGCTCTCGTCAACCGATGAAGCTCCCTCGAGGACTTCCCCGTCCAGGGGGACCTTATCGCCGGGTCTCACTATAAGGACGTCGAACGGCATGACCTCCTCGACTGGGACCTCCTCCTCGGAGCCGTCCTCCTTGAGAAGCCTAGCCATGGGTGGCTGAAGGTCCAGTAGGCGTCGGACGGCCTCGGACGCTCTCCCCCGGGCGATCTCCTCCAAGAGCTTGCCCACCAAGATGAGGGCAAGTATGTTCGCGGAGGCATCGAAATAGACCTCGGTACTCGGGGCCAGGTTTGGGGCCAGGACCACGAAGACGCTGTAGAAGTAGGCCGTCGAGGAGCCCACGACGATAAGAGTGTCCATGTTCATTGTCCGGGCCTTGGCGGCGCCCCATGCGCCTCTGTAGTACCTCCACCCCGCAATGAACTGGACAGGGGTGGCTAAGATGAGGGCCCAAACCTTCTTGGTGAACAGGGGCAAGGGTCCCCCATAGAACATGAGGGCCATTAGCAGGGCTCCCAGGGAGACGCTGAAGTAGACTAGCCTAGTGAGGGCCTTACGCTCCTTCTCCGGCTGGATGAAGGTTAACATGCAGGCCTCACTGCAGAAGTAGTAGGTCCTGCCATCTATCTCAGCCGTGAAGGCGGGGTTCTCCTCATCGACGAACATCCCACAAACTGGGTCTCGGGCCAATAGGGATCACTGAAAAAAAGCTGATTGATGGCGGTTATTAAGGGTATCACGGTGTTCGATGGCCATGGTTTAACTGGACCTTTGCTTCCAAGATAAGTACCAGTGTGGAGAATTCCCGGGCGCACGTCGCTATAGAGACAGAAGAGGAGGCTGTTAGGAGATCCAATTTTACGAACACCCTTTTTTTTAAAACTCTCGATAATCGGGAAGGATAATATTCTGCTGTAACACTGCTGATATTGGCTGGAGGTCATGGCTGAGGGGAAGCTGGGGCTTGATCGGGACGAGCTGATTAGTGTCCTATTCATGGCTCTACTTTTCATAGCCGTCCTCGGTGGAAGGGAGCTGGGCAGCATCTACGGTAGCTTCCAGGAGGTCTCCAAGCTCTCGGTGGTGCTCCAGCTCGACGAGGAGGAGACGGCGGAGTTCCTGGATGAGGTCCTTCAAGGGGAGGAACCAGACCTCGAGGTTGGGGTAGCTCTGACACTCCCCTCGGTGACGAACGTTGAGGGGATGGTGCCCCGGCTACCCGATTACACACGCAAGTGGCTGATCAGCGTAACCGTGGCCCCCGTCCTGGTTCATCCTCCCGAGGTCTCAACCGTCGAGATCGACATCATAGTCGAGGACGAGATCGTTCAGACCGTAGCCTTTGACTTCGGCAGGGAGAAGATACACTACCTCAGCTACCTAGATAAGAGGGTGCCCCTCAGCATCGACGATCCCCTCAGATTCAGGGAGATCGTGCTTGAGGCCTCGGAGAGGTACGGCGGGGAGGTGAAGTTGACCCTGACGGGGAGGGCTCAGGTGCACGTTCTCTTCCTCAAGGAATGGCTGCCATTCTCAACGACCCGCTTCCCCTTAGTGCGTTTCCCCCACCTGGAGTACATCTCCTCGGGCTGGACGGATCTGAGCGGGAATCCTGTTACCAGACTGCAGGTCGGCAGGGGCGCTCAGGTGGCGTTCGAGACGGACAATCCTACCCGGGTTCACTCCATGCATGAGAACGTCAGCATAGCAATTTTCGATGAGGGCTCGGATGTGCCCCTCCATACAGATGTGAAGACCGTGTCTGTTGCACCCGACTCGAAAGCCACGTACACATTCCAGTTCACGCCTACAGAAGCCGGCAGATACTACTACATACTTGAGGCTGCTGATGCATTCAACGTCAACGCATCTTCAACGAACATCCTGATCGTCGAGGACAGCACGTAGCCTGACGCTGAAATTACGAGAATAACAAATTAGACTCGTCCTGAAAAGATGACGCCTTATTATTCTTGAGCATTACAGGTATGCCTATGGAGCTCATAGACGCCATCAAGGGAAGGAGGAGCATTAGGAGCTACAAGCAGACCCCGGTCCCCCTCGATCTGGTCAGGGAGGTGCTGGAGACAGCGACATGGGCGCCCTCCGCTAAGAACGGTCAGCAGTGGCGCTTCACGGTGCTCACAGGGGATGCCAAGAGGAGGCTCACCCGCCTCTTCAGGGAAAGGCTTGACGACTTCATCTTGAAACATGGGAAAGAAGCCTCGGGCTCATCCACGTGGTCCTGCAGCATCATGGAGGAGGCACCCGTCCTCGTCATGGTCTTCAACACAGCGGAGATGGGATGGGACACCGAAGTCCACAGCGTTGCTGTCGCTATTCAGAACATGCTCCTCAGGGCCCACGATCTCGGGCTGGGGAGCCTCTGGATTGGGGACATCTACTACGACATCCTCGCCCTCGAGGAACACTTGGGAAAGCCCTGGAAGCTCATGGCCGCCGTCACCCTGGGCTATCCAGCCGAGGACGGACGGGTGCCCAAGAAGATGAGCCTCGACGAGGTGGCGGAGTTCTTGGAATAGGATTTCTCTGCTGCCAGTCACATGATAAATAGGAGATTCCTGAGAGATTATCGCATGAGCGTTCCACAAGACCTCTGCGCTGACCTCGCTTTCATAAACGGTAAGGTCATCACCGTCAACGAGATGGACGAGATAGTCGAGGCAGTGGCCGTAAGAGACGGAAGGATCCTGAGGGTGGGGTCCAACGAGCATGTCCAAGAGGTGTTCGGGGAGGGAACAGAAGTCCACGACCTGGGAGGTCTCTCCCTCCTCCCCGGGTTGATCGACTCACACATGCACCCTGGGTCTTACGGCGTCTTCTGGGTGAGAGGCGTAAAGTGTGGGCCGGATGTCGCCTCCATCGATGAGCTGTTGGAGAGGATAAAGGGGAAGGCGGATGCCACGCCGAAAGGAAAGTGGATCCTCGGTTACACTCTGGACGATGTGAAGCTCGGACGGTATCCCACACGAACGGAACTGGATAATGTGTGCCCCGATAATCCCCTTTACATCCAGAGGAGGGATGGGCATATTGGAGTCGTCAACAGCCTCGCCCTGGAGGCTGGGGGGATAACAAAAGAAACACCCGACCCCCCTCACGGGAAGATCGACCGCGATGAGGACGGGGAGCCCACGGGCGTCCTGAGGGAGGCGGCGAAGGACATCGTGTACAGCAAGATGCCCCCCTACACGGTCGAGGATTACGTCGATGGGCTGAGGCACGTCTTCGACGAGTTCATCTCCCTAGGGCTGACCACGATCCAGGCCTCGATGACCGACTCCAAGGAGTTCAGGGCCATGCAGAGGCTGAAGGCAGCCGACGACCTGAAGCTCAGGGTCTGTGTCCACGCCTCCGGCAGAGAGGAGGGGATGCTGGAGTCACTAATCGCGGCGGGGATCCAGACGCCCTTCGGGGACGACTGGCTGAAGCTCACGGAGATCGAGTGGGTCTTCGACACCAGCACCAGCGGTCGGACCGCGGCCTACTACAGGCCTTACGTCGGGGAGCCGGAAAACTTCGGGATCCTGCTCTATGACCAGGATGACATTACGGACAGGGTTACTAGGGCTCACAAGGCAGGCCTCAGAGTCGGCTTAGACGGCATAGGTGACAGGGGGATAGACAGGGCTCTGGATGCCATCGAGGCGGCTTTGAAGGAGTCTCCCCGGGAGGATCACCGCCACAGGATAGAGCACTGCTGCTACGTCCCGCCTCCCATCCAGGAAAGGCTCAAGGAGCTGGGGGTCATCGACGCCTCCGCCAACGGCTTTCTCCACGACCTGGGGGACGCATACAAGGCGAACCGGGGGGAGGAGGAGATGCGCTGGATGTGGCCCCACAGGACACTCATCGACCAGGGCATTCCCGCCCCCGGTCACAGCGACTGCCCCGTCTGCTCCCCTAATCCGTGGCTAGGGATCTACGGCCTGGTTACCCGGAAGAGCAGCGGCGGCGAAGTCCTGTACGCCGATGAGGGGATCACTCCTCTGGAGGCGATCAAGGCATACACCATCGACGGGGCTTACTCCGCATGGGAGGAGGAGACAAAAGGAAGCATTGAGCCGGGTAAAATAGCGGACCTCATTGTCGTTGACAGGGATCCGATGACAATCCCCCATGAGGAACTTAGGGATATCAAGACTGTCATGACCGTCGTCGATGGAAAAATCGTGTACAGCGCTAAGATTGAAGACTAGGCGAAGGCTACGGTGAAAGCGCTCTTCCCCTCCCTTAAAAAAAAACAATCTAGGCTTCTGAAGACATATTCCAATTCGTTTATACTTGAGCCTCTGCTCCAAGGGTAGTATCCGATTTGGTTCTCAGATCGTGGAGCGAGAGACTTGCCCTAGAGGGAAACATCCGGATACTGGTAGTTCAGACCCTGATCTCGACGTTGGGTTTCGGAATGTTCGTCGTCATCTGGCAGCCCTACCTCGTCTCTGAAGGGGTCTCAATAGTCGAGATTAGTTGGATTCAGAGCGTCATCAACCTCAGCAGCGGTTTGGGCCTTATTGCCTGGGGTGTTCTCTCGGACCGCTACGGCAGGAAGCCCGTAATAATCGTCTCCAACGTGTGTAGAATCCTCGCGATAGTAGCCCTGATAATGTCTAGGAACCTCGTGTTCCTCCTTGTCTACGCGTTCCTCCTGGGCTTCTCAGCGCTGTTCATGATTGGGAACCCTGCGAGGAGCGCCCTCATAACCGAGTCAGTCATCAGCGTGAAGAGGGCCACAGCGTTCAGCACCCTGATGGCCTTCGGCATGATGGCCAACACGATCACGGCCTCAGTCGGGGGTTACCTCGCCGTGACATCTGGATACACGCCTATCCTCTACTTAGCCGTCGCGGGGGACGTCATCGGCCTGATTCTAATCACTATTTTCCTCAGGGAGACGCTGGATCCGAAGAGCGTGAGGGAGGAGATAGGGGAGCCGCTGCTCACGAGAATAAAGGGGTTCCTTGTTCCCGAGAAGGGGCTACGACGCCTGTACCTGATATTTTTCATATTCGGCGTCAGCTACGGTACGGGATATTCCCTTTTCTTCGCGACCCTGGTTGACAACTACGGCTTCTCAGCGTTTCAGCTCGGGTTGATGTCCTCGGCCTTCAATCTTACCTGGGCCCTAGCTGCCATTCCATGCGGGAAGCTCTCTGACAGGATCGGGAGGAAACCAATGTTCTTGGCGTCACTTTCTGCGGCGATAATCACCGTGGTTGGGTTCCTCACGTTCAGGAGCTTCGAGGCGTTCCTATTCTTCGAGATAATCAACGCCTTAGATCCTGCGTTCTGGATTCCAACATGGATGGCCTACCTGTCGGAGAGGGTCCCCTCTGAGAGATTATCAACTGTGATGGGTAAGATCGACGCGTTCTCGAAGATAGCTGGAATACCCGCGCCTTGGCTGGGGGGATTCCTGTACACAGCTTATGGCTTCTCGGCTCCGTTGCTCTTTCACCTGGTTCTCCTTGTAGCTGGTTTCCTGCTCGTCGCGACGCTGAAGGATTGAATTGCTGAAGTCGAAGATGGACTTCTGCTTAACTTTGTATGAAAAGAAAAGGTGGTTGGGTTTCTATCGTTGTCCTTGGCTAGAATAGGATTCCGAAGAAGAGCCTGATGAACCAGACAAGTATCTGGAGGGGGAGCAGCACCACCCACAGCACCAACTTGATCGTCAGAGTTATTCCGAGGAATATGGAGCCTACGAAGAACAGGAAACCCAGGAACCCTAGGACGCCCAAGGCGAACAGCAGGGGAAACACGAATATGTGCACTTTTGCACCGAATATCACTAGCGATAATCGGTTAATTAAGCTACCGATGCACGGATCCTGTAACCTCAAGAAGAATCCTTGATTGCACCTCTTCCTCCTTCAAGTTACCGTCGATGATCGACCAGCCGTGGAGCACCGCTAGCCTCCTCGCCTTGGAACCCACCTTCCTAAGCTGCTCAAGGGACTCGAACATCTCCCTCTGCTCACGGTTCTCCAGTATCCTACGATAGGCCCTCTCGGGCGCGACGTCCAAGTAGAGCTTGTAACTGGGCTTCGGGAGGAGGACAGCGAAAAAGACGTAGGCTATCCGGTCGAGGGGTGTGGGGAGGTAGGCGGTGCCCATGAGGTACCGGACGAAGACGACGTAGTCGGGGAGCCACCAAGGGCACTTGATTACAGAGCGTATGACATCGACTATGTAGAACATCGCTGAGGCGAAGTGGGCGTTCCTCCCTTTGGCGAGGAGGTACCTGCGGGCCCTCATTCCTGCCCAGGAGTCGCCCGATGGGTGGAAGCGGACATGCACGGAGTGTCCCACACCCCTAAGGTGCCTCACGAGCCTCCGAGCCTGGGTGCTCTTACCTGATGCGTCCAGCCCATCGATGACAATGAAGACCATCAGAGATACCAATCCAATATTAGGAATGTCAGAGCCCCTGAGAGGGGTACGCCGATGTTATCGAGGCCCCTCGGGGAAAGGGCTTCAACCACAGTCACAACTACAGAGACAGCCAAGAAGGATAACAGCTTCTCGCCCACGGAGAACGAGTAGAGGCTTGAGAAATAGAGGCCGCTGATGACGAGGCTGAGGAGGCTGGCGGTGAACATGGCCAACGACCCCTCGAGGCTCTTCTCTGTGACCAGACGGTACTTCCTCCGACCCATCCTCTGTCCCACGAGGGCGGCGGCACTGTCCCCGTAGGCCATGGGGAGGACCCCGGAGGCGATTACATGGGACATTGGCGCAAAGAGGAGTGCAAGGAGGGAAAAGGAGATTGAGTAAAGGATGAGGCCAATGTGATGGCCCTCCTCGGTCAGCTCGGATAGCCCCCTCAGCCTCTCCCTCAGGAAGCCCCACGGTGACAGGGGCGAAGCGAGGAAGGTCACGACGATGAAGGGAGCCGCGACGAGGAAAGGTGAGAGGCCCCACCTGAAGAAGGGGATGAAGAAGACGAGATTCCCGATCATGGCATGCAGGAACTTACGGGAGACCTTCTGGGAGAACCCAAGACCGCTCAACCTCGACGACAGTAGGATCATGGAGACGACATAGAAGTAGCATAAGACGATCATCAGCCAGTCGTCAACCAGACCCGGCAGAATACATCCCCCTCAGGAATCACTGTTAAGGTTCTGTGCGCCGTGAAAAGAGTTGCGCTAGGCTGAGGTTCTCAGTTTTAAGGAGCGGTTCCACATCCCATCATGGTGTACCATCACATTGAATATAACAACGGATCCGGCAGCCTGGATAGAGGGCGTCATCAAGACGTTCATCGACGAATCCCCTGAGAACTCCATGAGGAATGAAGCTGACGAGAAGGCCTGGGGCACCCCCGCTGTAGGTTTCTCCTCGGGCGCTGACCCTCTGTACCCCTTCTATAAGGAGGATATCGGAGGCTTCTTCCTTACCCCTGTCGAGTGGTTCAAGGCCGTCTACCCTGAGATGAAGGTGAGACCGGATGAGCTCACGGTGATCAGCTGGATACTGCCCCAGACGGAAGCGACCAAGGCCGAGCACCGCCTCCAGGAAAAATGGCCCAACGAGAGATGGGCTAGATCCAGGATATACGGCGAGGAGTGCAACGGGGCACTGCGGAGACACGTCGTCGAGACCCTCAAAGAGGCTGGCTATAAAGCGGTAGCACCTATGATAACAGCCGAGTTCAAGACGGCGACCTCCGAAAAATACGGCCGCGCATCCAATTGGTCGGAGAGGCACGCCGCATACGCCGCGGGGCTCGGCACCTTCGGGTTGAGCGATGGGTTGATTACCCCAGTGGGGAAGGCCATGCGGGCCGGCTCGGTCGTCGCGCAGATCGACATCCCCGCTTCAGAGAGGCGCTACGAGGACCACCATGCCTACTGCCTCCTCTACGCGGATGGTACTTGCGGTGTATGTATCGACAGATGCCCCGTTGGTGCCATCTCAAAGGAAGGCCACGACAAGAACCTATGCAGCAAGCACGTCAACGCGACAAGCGAGTACGTGAGGAGTAACTACGGTTTCGAGGGATACGGCTGCGGTCTATGCCAGACGGGGGTTCCCTGCGAGTCGAGGATCCCCCTTGGCCTGGAGAAGGGATAGCAGGTTTCACGACCTCTGCTCGGGCACGAGGTTAGGCGGGGTCTTCCCCTCAAGGAAGGCTTTCACGTTCTCTGCGCAGACCTCAGCCATCCTTCTCCTGGTCTCGACGGTGGCTGAGCCGATATGAGGCGTCAGGACCACGTTACTCATCTTCGTGAGTTTGCTTTCCGAGGGTAGAGGCTCCTCCTCGAAGACATCGAGCCCCGCACCGGCGACCCAGCCCTCCTCTAGGGCCTCGATAAGGGCTTCCTGATCGATCGTGAGTCCCCGGGACGTGTTGATGATCAGGGCTGTGGGTTTCATTAGCTTCAACTCCTTCCTCCCGATGAGGTGCCGCGTGGCTGGGAGCAGGGGGACGTGGATGGAGACTATGTCAGACTCCCTGAGGAGATCCTCGAATCCGGAGAACTCCGCTCCGAGCTCTCTCTCGACGTCGGGTCTCTTCACGACGTCGCTGTAGATGATTTTCATGCCGAAGCCGTGTGCTCTCTGGGCGACCTCGACTCCTATCCGCCCTAAGCCCACTATCCCAAGGGTCATCCCTTCCATGTCACTGCCGAAGGGGAGCCGGGACCGTCTCAGGGACCACTCCTCTCTTGCGTAGATGTTCGCGTCCACGATCCCACGCATCAGGGAGAGGATGAGTCCCAGGGTCAGGTCCGCTACAGCGGAGGACAGGACGTCCGGGGTGTGGGTGACGTGGACTCCTCGTCTGCTGCACTCCGCGACATCCACGTTGTCGTAGCCTACACCGAATCTTGCGGCGATCCCCAACTTGGGCGCGGCGTCGAGGAACTCTGCGTTTACGACCCCGGTGCCTAAAATGATGGCCTCCGATTCGCTCATAACGTCGAGGTATCCCTCTTCACTCGGAGACATGTAGACTACCTCCGCGTAGGGCTTCAGAGTCTCAGCCACATCCTCGGGGAAGTTACGCACCCCCGCGTTTACGAGAACCTTAACCATCACAACAAACCTCTGAACCTGATTCACCCCCCGCAGTAATTATGTTATGGGGTCGACTTCCGGAACCCCAGGGCTTGTCTGTGGGGCCTTTAACACCTTAAACGTGTACAATTTCGATGAAAATTTCCACGTTTTTGAAACGGAAATGTTAATAAGGGCTTACCCAACCATCGTTTTTAAAATCGAAGAGTGTAAGAGATGGGTTTTCGTGAAAAGTTCAAGAACGCTGATCACGCCCTGACCTTCAACGATGTTCTCCTTCTCCCGGGCTGGACCACAATCGAGCCCTCCGAAGCAGACGTGAGGAGCCGGGTCACCCGGAACGTCGAGCTCAACGTCCCCTTCATCTCGTCCCCAATGGACACTGTCACAGAGAGCGAAATGGCAATAGCCCTCGCTCGCGACGGTGGCCTAGGTGTCCTCCACAGGAACTGCACGGCAGACGAGGAGGTGGAGATGGCTCGGGCCGTGAAGAGGGCCGAGGCCCTCATCATCAGGGACGTCGTCACCGTGAGCCCCGACTCGACCATCCAAAACTTGGTGGGCCTCATGGAGGAGCATAACATCCACGGCTTCCCGGTCGTCGATGGGAACGAGAGCGTCGTCGGGATCGTTACCTGGCGAGACTTCCGCCTCGCAGAACCGGGGCTCAAGGTCAAAGACGTGATGACGAAGAAGGTCGTCACCGCAGGCGAGGACATCACCCAAGAGGAGGCGAAGTCGATCCTCCACGAGCACCGCATAGAGAAGCTCCCGATAGTCAACGGCCAGAACAGGGTACGAGGCCTGATCACAATGAGGGACATCACCCTCAAGGGCACCTACCCCGACGCCATAAGGGACGAAGCAGGAAGGCTGATCTGCGCAGCGGCTATCAGTCCCTTCGACTATGACAGGGCAGTCGCCCTCGACGAGTATGTGGACATACTGTTCACAGACGTGGCCCACTTCCACAACAAGAACTGCTTCGAGGCCACTAAGAAAGTCCTGGACAACGTCTCAGCCGAGATGATCGTAGGCAACATCGGCACGTACGAGGCGGCAGAGGACTGCCTCACCAAGCTCGAGGGGATCGCAGGTCTCAGGGTCGGCATAGGAAGCGGCTCAATCTGCAGCACGAGCGTCGTCACAAGGGCAGGTGCTCCCACACTGTACGCCACAGCCCAAGTCGCAGACGCGATCAAAGACTACGGATCAGATGCGACGATCATATCGGATGGTGGGATCAGGAATCCCGGCGATATAGCTGTCGCCTTGGCTGTGGGAGGGGACTGCGCCATGATGGGTAACGTCTTCGCGGGCACAAGCGAGAGCCCGGGACGCCTCGTCGCCATGGAGGGCCGCTACTACAAGGAGTACTACGGCATGGGGAGCGCAGCCGCACGGAAGAAGCGCTACGCCCAGGACAGGTACAGCCAGCCGTCGAAGTCGGTCAACGAGGGCGTCGAGGGATGGGTCCCCTACAGGGGCAACGTCTCCGACATAGTCTCCGAGTTCGTCGGAGGCCTCAGGGCAGCAATGGGCTACGTCGGCGCAAAGACGATACCTGAAATGTCAGAGAAGTCGAAGCTGGCACTCGTCACCGAACGCGGCTCCTCTGAGATTAACCCTCACGACATACTGCTTCCGGGTCCCAACAGAAAGGTCTGATACCTCACCAACCCTTTTTTCATTTTTATGCTGACTTTTCAAGCAGAAGACAAGTTGCCCCCTTCCATGAAAAATCCCCCAGATAATTTCTTAGATAAGAAAACTCCATCTAACTGAGAGGTTGATTCAGGGTGATAAAGAGGGCTCTGATTAGCGTATATGATAAGAATGGTCTAGAGGAGCTAGTCGAGGCTCTAGCTGAATATGGCGTCGAAATTGTGAGCTCCGGTGGTACAGCCAGAAGGATCAGGGAGCTTGGATATAGGAAAATTGTAGAGGTCTCGGACTACACCAGCCACCCCGAGAGCCCCGGAGGGCTCGTGAAGACCCTACACCCGAAGGTCCACGGAGGCCTCCTCCTGAACAGGGAGAACCCATCCCACATGAAGTGGATGGACGAGAACAACGTCAAGCCCATCGACATCGTCGTCTCCAACCTGTACCCCTTCGAGAAGGTCGTCGAGGGTGGAGCCGACCTCGAGACAGCTGCCGAGAACATAGACATCGGAGGCCCCTCGATGACCCGTTCAGCGGCCAAGGCCGCTCTCCTGTACGATCGCGTGGCGATCATCACCGACCCCGCTCAGTATCCTGAGGTCATCAAGACTCTGAGGGAGAACGACGGTGAACTCACCACAGAGCTCAGGAGGAGCCTCGCGGAGAAGGCATTTAAGCGAACGGAAGGGTATGACTCTGCGATAGTTGCTTACCTCGAAGGGAGGGAGGAGTAGGATTGTCTAAGAGGCTAAGGAGGATGTACCGCACAAAGCTAGAGGAGGAGTTCCCCGAAACGGTGAAGATCGTCATAGGGAACGAGGAGATCATCTACGGTAAGGCCATGAGCCTCAGATACGGAGAGAACCCCCACCAACCCGCAGCTTTCTACGCCCCCAAGGAGGGGGACCTGACGACGGGGGCGCTCAGGGTTGTCAAGACGGGTAAGGGTGGCCTCAGTCAGACCAACCTGGAGGACGTGAACAACAGCCTCAACATCGTCAGATACTTCCACAAGCCGGCCTGCGCCGTAATGAAGCACCTCAACCCCTCGGGAGTCGCCGTCTCACAAAGCAGTGGCGACAGCCTGAAGGATATCTACATCAGGGCTAGAGAGAGCGACGCCGTAGCAGCCTTCGGCAGCTTCGTGGGGTTCAACACCGAGGTGGACGCGGAGACAGCCGAGGAGATACTGTCCACCTATGTGGAGGGAGTTGTCGCTACGGGCTTCGAGCCTGAGGCGTTGGAGGTCTTCGAGGGAAAGAGGGACCTCAGGGTCCTTCAGGCAGGGAACCTGGATAAGATGAGTCGTTTCGTCGGCGATCCGCTTTGGCCCCTCAATTTCTCGATTCAGATGGATGGCTCCTTCGTCATCTCTGCGCCCATGCTCACGAAGATTAGGGGCCCGGATGACCTCGACTTCGTCACCGAGAAGAAGGCGAGCCCGCGGGAGCTGAAGGACCTCCTATTCGCGTGGTACGTCTGCATGAACGTGAGATCAAACGGGATAGTACTGGCGAACGGGGGGACGACCCTGGGAGTGGGAACGGGCCAGCAGGACAGGGTGACAGCCGTCAGGCTCGCACTGGAGAAAGCCGTCGCAGGAGGCCATAGGGAGAAGGTTCATGGTTCGGTACTGGCATCGGACGGCTTCTTTCCCTTCAGGGACTCCATCGACCTCCTAGCAGAGTACGGCGTAGCTGCATGCATCCAGCCCGGGGGCTCCATCCGCGACAAGAGCGTCAGGGAGGCCTGCAACGAGCATGGCATCGCCATGGCCTTCACAGGCGAACGCTGCTTCAGGCACTTCTGACCACACTTTTACTCTACACCGTCAAGTTGATTTTACGAAAATTGTTTTATCTATAATTATCAACAAATTTAGTGTCCAACATGAGCAATAATACTGAGAAGATAGGATACTGTGGGATAAAATGTGGCGGATGCCCCGCATACCTCGCCACCAAGGAAGATGACGCCTCCAAGATGGCTGAGGTAGCCAAGCAGTGGAGCTCGGATGAGATGTCCTTCACCCCTGAGGAGGTGGTCTGCGACGGATGCCAAGGCCCCCGTGTCTTCAAGTGGGCAAACGAGTGTCCACCTAGGATATGCGGAGTCGAGAAGGGTCACCACACCTGTGCTGACTGCGGCGATTACTCGTGTGAGAAGCTTGAGAGCGCCTGGAAGATGATGGGTGAGAACGGGGAGACAGCCAAGAAAAACCTGGACGGTTTAAGATAACTCTCTACGCTGGGTCCCTCAACAGGGGGGAGGTCGAGCAGTGGGGCCCCCCCAGCATGTCAAGGTAGCTGTCCTCCCACTCTTTCACCTCGATCCCGTGGGCCCTCAGTTCCCCGTTTGTTACTTTGTTCCTCTCGAAGGCTACTATTTTTCCAGGCTTCAGCGTCACGATGTTGGATGCCCCCCTGGCCTGCTCCATCAGAGCCGTCATGAGATGCTCCACGTCGTTCTCCTCATCAGGAGCCCCCCCGACATAGATTATCCCATCTTCCTCTAACTTGTCCTCAGACACAAGGAAGTCGACGAAGCTCGTCCACTTGCCAGCGAGCTCAGGACCATGAGTTCCCCTCTTATAGAGGAGGCAGCTCCCTGCATCCCTGAAGGCGTCGGGGTGGACCATCGGGCCCATGGGTCTGCCGTCCCTCTCGCTCTGGATTCTGAGGGCTTCGAGGGTCTTCAGGAGGAGGCTCTTCTTGGCCACGCTCTTCACCGTCTCACCCTCGAAGATGTAGGGCATCACTAGGGCTTTCCCCCTGTCGGGGTAGTTTATGACGACGTCGAGGTGCATGTAGTCCAAGGCCGGGTAGTCCGGGAGCTTCACGGCGCAGATGTACCTGAGCTCTCTATCAGGGTCTCGGTCGAAGAGGGCCTTTGCCGCCTCCATGAACCCCGTGTGCGTCGATCTCTGCCCGAGGCCGACGGCGATGGTCTCCTCGTCCACGATGTGGGTGTCCCCTCCCTCGATGCACGGGGGCTCCGTCAGGGACTCCTGAGCCTCGTTGGCGTCGTAGATGACCTCCACCTTCTCACTCAGGATGGGATCGTACTCGTATGCCAATTTCACGACCCGGGGCTCGAATCGCCTGCTGTAGCGCCTCATGTTGCAGATGACGGTGCCCACCTGGGTTGTGAAGGAGGTGTCCCTGGGGTAGGGCCATCCCACACGCTGGAAGTCGGGGAGCACCACCCTGTCAGCTTCTATGTCGTAGTAGGGCTTGGGAGGATGGCCGCGGAGGAGATGCTCGACTGTCAGGTCCTCCGCCTTGGGGGTCACTGGCATGTCCCTCCAGACCTTCTCAACCATCCGGCGTCGCTCCCCCAGGTTGGCAGAGTCGAGGGCCTTCTCTAGGATGGAGGTCACCTCGAATACGTTCACTCCCTCAGCCTCGAGGTACTTCGAGAGCTGCCGCCACTGCTCTCTGCCACCGTCTATGTCAGCATGAGGGCATCGAGCCAGGAGGTTGGTGTTTGACTCTATACCGGTGAAAGGGAACTTTTTCTCCCAGAACTGCTCTATGGACTCCTGTACCAGGACTGCCCGGAGGGTTCCAGACTCGGATCTGACGGTCCACATATGAGGGAAAAGTGGTTCGAGGGCAATAAAAGGTGAACTGAGGTATAAAAGGCGGGGACCTTTCCCCACTATAAACTTTCTAACAATGTCTTGGGCAGATAACACAATACCTAAAATAATGATGGGGTTAGTGACGTTATAATGCAGGGAACGTTGAAATCCCCCGTATCCATATGCCCGATCGGGAGGTCAATAACTAATTAATGGTTCGTAAAAAGATAAAACACATTGAGGGGAATAAAAAGTAGATGAATAGTTACGCGAAGCTAGCTGTCTTCATCGGTGTGCTCCTGTTCTCTGTGAGCCTGATGTCGGTCGCCATCAACTTCCTGGGCGATCTCTCCGACGTCGACTTCCAGGT
>CAYONH010000002.1:18948-29573 GCA_964405275.1 uncultured Candidatus Bathyarchaeia archaeon
TGATGTCGGTCGCCATCAACTTCCTGGGCGATCTCTCCGACGTCGACTTCCAGGTGGAGATTGAGCAGGACATGGTGGCCGCCACAGAGGAGCCTGGAGAGAGGATCAAGGCAAACAAGGAGAGGATCAAGGTCAAGGGAGTACCGCTTGGAATGGATTCCCCTCTCTTCGAGATCTGGGGGGAACCAATGACTCAGTACCTGAGGTGGACTGTGGGGGAGACCTACGATGACGGCCAGTGGGACAGGTATGAGTGGCGTGAGCCTGTGGCTTACGAGGGGGAGATAATGGAAACGAATGTTTCCTTGGAGAGCAGCTTGGACATAATCACGTACGGTGTCCATCCCCTCTTCAACCTCTCAACGTTCGCACCAGTAACACTCAACGCGATCCAGATCGGGTTCGAGGACATCATCTTCAGATACCCCTCGCTACAGGCCTTCTCACCCATAGACTCCTTCATCACCCCCTACGATGTGACCTACTCTCTGTACGACTTCTCGTTAGAAACTGTAGAGGGCGCCACCATCAGCTACGACGAGGAGTATCAGCAGGTCCCCAACGGGCTCAGGTCCCAGTTGTATCCCTACGCGTCGAGCATCATCGAGGGCATAGAATCACCCTACGAGCGGCTCAAGACCCTTGAGAGACACCTGAGGGAAAACTTCGAGTACGGCGCCGACTTCGAGCCAGTGCCTGAGGGCATGGACCCCGTCGAGTGGTTCCTCTTCAACCAGACGAAGGGGACCTGCGCCCACTTCAACTCCGCATTCGTTCTACTCGCCAGGAGCCTGGGCCTCCCAGTGAGGGTGGTAGCCGGGTTCCTCATGGTCCCCGATCTCTCCTACCAGCGCGTGATGCCCAACAAGGGCCACATGTGGGCAGAGGCCTACTTCGAGGGCCTCGGCTGGATCACCTTCGACGCGACTCCGGAGAGGTACATCGAGAAGCCCATTGGCATGAACAAGATACCCACGGTCACGGAGATCATTTACAATCCCAACACGACGTTGAAGGACGACTACTTCAGCGTGTCCGGCACCGTTAGGACGGTAAACGGGACAGATGTTAGCGGCCTCACCGTGGAGATCTTCCTCAAGGTGGAGAAGAATGAGACCGGGGTCCGAGTCGGGGTAGGCATAGTAGAGGACGGCCTGTATCAGATAACCTGCAAGGTCAAACCCGACATGCAGGTCGGGGACTACCACCTGGTAGCGAAGACCCTGCCCAACGAGATCTACTCGGGCTCGAACAGCGACCCCGACATCAGGGTTATGACCCGGACCGAGGCCTCCATCGACGCTTCGAGTGAGGCGTACGTCGGGGAGCCTATCACCTTCTCGGGGACGCTGCTGGACCGCACAAACGGGGAGCCCGTCGTCAACGAGACGGTCTCGATGGTGTTTGACGACGAGGTCATGAGCCTCACATCCGATAGGAGTGGCCAGGTGTCGGTGACCCACACATTTGAGACGGAGGGTGATAGGAACGTGAGCATGTTCATGGGGGACACCAACTACTTCCTCGGCTCCAACACCAGCTTCGGCGTAGCGGTCTCGATGAGGCTTCCGCCCCAGCCCAGCCTCCTCCAGGTCCTGACCACGTTCCCCTATAACATCATACTCATGGCGGCAGGGGCAATGGTGCTGGTCGGAGCCGTCGTCGTCATGTCTAGGAGGGGTAGGAGCCCGATAACGCTCACTCGAAAGGAGGAGGCGAAGTCGGAGCTCGAGGAGATCGACGAGGGACCCCTCGTCTACGAGAACTACAAGGAGGGGATCGTCAAGCTATTCAACAGGTTCTATAGGAAGAACCAACGGATGTACAGTGAGGTGACCGACAGCATGACGCCCAGGGAGTACCAGGACGCCCTGCTCAGGAGGATACAGCCCAACGGTGCCCAGGCCCTCGACTACCTGGTGACCGCGTTCGAGATCGCAGATTACAGCACCTCCAGGCCCACGAAGGAGATGTTCGACAAGTGCGTTAAGGCCGTGGAGATACTTGAGGGGTCGATCGTGGATGAGTAGGAACTCCAACGGCAACGCTGCAAGGAGCACGGTACTCTTCATCCTACTCGGGAGCCTCCTGGGATGGCTCATCTACTTCAACGATTTCACCCTCGGAGACCTCGGCGCCTTCCTCCCCATGTCGGATCAGATGGCCTCTATGAGCCTCGACCTCCTCCTGGTGCCCCTCCTCGTCGCCCTCACAGTCTTCTACCTAGCCAGCCTAGTAGGCGTCTTCTTCGAGGGGCCCCTCGCGGAGGTCCTCGTGGGCACCCTCTACGCCGTCGCCTTCGCCGCCTTCTTCTCCCTGTTCCTTATCCTGAACCCAGACGAGAAGATCAATCAGGCGGGTTACCTCCTCTCCGGGGCCTTCGGCGTCGTCCTCGTCTACAATCTCATCGCAACGTTGGCCCGGATGAGGAAGCAGCCGGGATTGAAGGCCGTGGCTATCAGCGCCACCATCTACGCGGAGGGGCAGATCGCCATCCGCATCATCTCCCTCCTCATAGCCTCCAGCGGGGCAGGAGAGCCGAGTGGCTTAATTCAGGCCGTGGGGCAGTTCATCAACCTCGGCGTATCCATCGCAGCCGTCTTCACCCTCTTCGCCGTCTTCAAGGACTCTGAGAACGCCTACCTCTCCTCCTTCGGGGGCCTCGCATCCAACTACCTCGTCTCCGTCTCCATCAGCCTCATCAGCGGTCTCTACTACGGCTTCTTCCTGGGGGGCCTTGCGGAGCTGGCTCCGGGAATCTCGCAGCTCACGCCGTACGTAGAGTGGACGGGCATCTGTATATTCGCGGCCATAATTTTCACGGTCATGAGGCGGGGGATGCAGAGGTCCATCATGGTGAGGAACAGGCTCGGGGATTGGCGTAAGCACCTCCAGCAGGTCACGACATACAAGGGGGACAGGTTCGTGGGGTTCACCGAGATGATCGAGGAGTTCGTGACCTATGGGAACAAGGAGAGGCTCCTTGTGAAGCTCGCTCTTTTCCTCAATGAGAATCACGTCTCCGACGAGGAGATATCCGAGCTCCTAGGGGACCTTATCAAGTATCAGGACGAGGAGAAGCCCAACGTCTCCCGGAGGGGGCGGGCACTAGTCATAGATAACCAGAACATGGAGACCCGCCTCGCGATCCTCCAAAGGACTATAAGCCGGATGGTCCCTACCGGCATCGGGGGGATCCCCGCTCCTGGAGGGGTCGAGGTGGATGCCGCTCAGGCGGCTTCGGACAGTCAATGAAGGAATGTTAAATGAATGTATGGGAAGTAAAGGAGATCTGCGCAAAGATCCTTGACGAAGTCGGGACCTATTTCGTAGGCAACAGGTTCCTCCTCAAGAAGATGCTCGCGGCTAGCCTCGCCAACGGCCACATGCTCTTCGAGGACTTTCCAGGCCTGGGGAAGACGCTCCTAGCCAAGACCTTCGCCAAAGTAACTGGCTGCGTCTGGCGGCGAATCCAGTTCACCCCGGACCTCATGGCAGCCGACATCCTCGGGACCAGGGTCTGGAGGCTGACCGAGTCCAAGTTCGTCCTCGAGAAGGGGCCTATATTCACGAACATCCTTCTGGCCGACGAGATCAACAGGTCTCCGCCGAAGACCCAGTCCGCGCTCCTGGAGGCGATGGAGGAGCGCCAGTGCACCATCGAGGGTGAGACCCACAAGCTCACCGCGCCCTTCTTCGTCATCGCCACCCAGAACCCCATCGAGCTGGAGGGGACGTACCCCCTGCCTGAGGCTCAGATGGACAGGTTCCTCCTGAAGCTCTCCATGGGCTACGTGCAGACCCGGGAGGAGGAGACCCTCATCCTGAAGAGGAGGCTCGACTGGAGGCGCGACGACCCCACGGACATCATAGAGCCGGTCACCAACCAGGCCCAGTTCGTGGAGATGCAGCAGTTCATCGAGCGGGAGATCTACGTCGACGACCAGATCCTCGACTATATCAGCGACATCGTGCGCCTCACTCGGATTAACCCGGTGATCGAGGTCGGCGCCAGCCCCAGGGGAGGCCTCTCGTTGCTCAAGGTGGCCAGGTCACATGCCGCCATCAACGGTCGGAACTTCGTCACTCCCGACGACGTGAAGATGTTCGTCAACGACGCCCTGGGCCACAGGATGATTATGAAGATGGAGTACGCCATAGAGGGTACCTTCAGCGTCTCGTCGATTGTGGACGAGATCCTGAGCCAGGTGGAGGTCCCCAAGCAGTTCGTCAGCGGGTGAAAGTCGAGGCATGCTCACCCGGGACATACAGGAGCTCATCGTAAGCGGGGTCACGTTCCTAGTCATGGGTATGTTCCTAGGCAACCTCATCCTGATCGTCCTCGGCATGTTCCCCATCGTCTTCCTCGCCCTTGGGATCCTGATAGGGCAGCCTAGGGAGGTCATCATCGAGAGGCAGGGGGAGGATCAGAAGATCTGGGTGGACAACCAGGTCACCGATACCATCACCGCCACCGTGAGAGGGGGCGTCGGGCCGGTGACGTTCAGCGACGTCCTCCCGGAGAGCTTCAGGCTGGAGGATGGGACCAACTTCAAGGTCCTCTGGAAGGGGCCGATGGAGGCGACTGAGACCATCAGCTACAGGGTCACCTGCGCAAAGAGGGGGCGCTACGAGCTTGAGACGGTCTCGTGGGAGACGAGGCACCCCCTCCAGATCACAGGCAACCAGCTCGGAGAACATCCAGCGCTTCGGACGTATATCGTCCAGCCGAAACCCCTCTTCGTCAAGAGAGTGAGGGAGAGGAAGGCCATCACCCGGGTCCCCATGCCCATGGACGCCAGGATCAAGTTCGGGTTCCCCACCACCGACTTCCTGGAGGTAAGGGACTATCAGCCGGGGGACCCTTATCGAAGCATCAACTGGAAGGTGACGGCGCGTAGGCTCTCGTCCTCCCCCTCGGCTTTCCAGGTGAACTCGTACGAGAAGGAGGGGAAGAAGGCCGTCTGGATCTTCCTCGACACGGCCGCTCACATGGCACTGGGGACGACTGTGAGGAGCACACTTGAGCACGCAGTCAGGGCGGCTCTCGGCTTCGCGGACTTTTACCTTAACAGGGAGTGCCAGGTTGGGCTCTGCATCTACGACTACGACGCCCACGAGTGGGAGGGCACCTACCAGCAGGCAGATATCCCCCCAGGGCTCGATGCAGTGCTCTCGATGGTGGATCAGATCGAGGAGCCCGTGGAGCCAATGGTTCTCCCGTCGACGAACAGGAAGAGCCCCACGAGCACTAGCAGGATCATCTTCCCCGACATCGGGCGGAAACAGCAGTTCCGTATCATGAGGGAGATGGTGAACGTCAAGATCAAGTACGGCGGCGAGTCCCTGAAGGAGGCCATCATCAGCTGTAGGGGCCACATCATCGGCACATCCCCCCTCTTCATAGTTATCACCATGCTCGACGCCTCCAAGAGCACGGGGCTCTTCGAGGGGATACGGGAGCTCTACAAGTACATTGGGAGGTTGCGGCGTAACCCCAATATCATCATCTTCAACGTCCAGGGCTACAACGTGGCCGCCTCAAGGGATGTGGAGGACGTCGCCGCGGAGCTTCTCCACTACCACAACAGGCCGTTGGTGATGAGGCTCCGCAACATGGGGGCGACGGTGGTGAGCTGGGATCCTGATACCCAGTCATTCGCCCAGGCACTGATTCGGCAGAGGGCTTGAGATGAAGACCGAGACGTACATCAGGTTCACGGAGCTGGGGGTCGCACTGGCCTCCACGTACATGGTGGCCGTCACCATGCTCCAGACCTCTCTCTACTCCAAGTTCAAGCCCTACGCGGTCACGGCCCTCGGCCCCCTCCTCACGTCCTGGGGGGCTGACCCGGACTACGTCGATCTATTCATACTCGTCTTCGTGATGGCCCTCTCGTTTCTCTTCTGGCGCGGTGGGAGGGAGGCCGACTACGGGAAGCTCTTCTCTCTGAACATGCTCATGTTCTTCCCTTCGGTGCTGGACTTCTCCATGTTCAACTGGGTGAACCTCATTTTGCCCTACGAGGCCGAGACAATGGTCACTCCGACGTGGGTCTTCGGGGTGGGCCTCCTCCTACAGACGACCTACCTCACGCTGAGGTACACTGCCATCTTCAAGGAGGTCAGGGATGAACTCGAGGGCAGGGGCGCAGAGGACTCCGACCTAGACAAGGTTTCGAGAGGGCAGATGGGCTACCTCACCATCCTGGTCATATCCACGGCCGTCATATCCACGGCGGTCTACTACACCTTCCCCTTCGTCCGCAAAGCCCTGTACGAGGTTATGACAGGGTTCCCGTACCCCCACCTCATCATCGGTGTCTTAGGAACATTCCTCATCGCTGGCGCAACAATCCTCTACCTCAGAGGAGGGGGAGAAGTCACGATTCCTGGGCTTGCACCGAGGCCCCAGGAAGGTTCTGACTGAAAATAGGTTTTACATATTCTTTCTAGTGGACAAAAACGGAGTGATTAAAAAAGGGAGTGCGCTCTTGCAGTGAGTAGATTAAATGAAATCTCTAGAGCCCATTTTTCACTTACATTGTGTAACAAGAATCAAACTAGGGAAGAGGATCGAAATCACAGAAACATTGACTGTTCACATTATCGCGAGACTGAAACGGAATTTTCTTTATGTCACCTCTTAGGCATAGATCATGGGATAAATCAAGTTGCCGAGAAAATGAAATCGATCTTCACCTAGTTCTTTTTAGAAGACGTGTTTTGCATGTGTCAGGGGTTTACTGCATTCTATCTAGAGTTTGTCGCGAGCGAAAGTATATTAAATATATAGATTTCTTATTATATGAGGCTAAAAAATGAACTGTCCTCGATGTGGAAAGGAAGGAGCAAAGACAGGTAAGACATGGAAATTCGGGCTATTCGACGTAACGGGATACAGATGTGCTGCCTGTGAGAAGAGCTTCAACGCCTATTATAGAGATGGGAACTTTAGCCACACAGTTCCTAAGCCCAAGTGATACTGTTATCAACTCGCCCTAAATACTCCCCTTCTTTTTTAACTACGAGTGAAGTGGAGACGGCACCCTCCATTTTAGCTCTCAATTTATCGTGAGTGATTTCCTTTGCAGCCTTAGACTATGATTACTAGCTCTACCTTAGTCACATAATTATACGCGCTGTAAGCGTCGGAGGATGTATCCCCGGAGCAGGCCTTTGGGGTAACTCAGACGTTTTCACGATAGGGGGGGTTACTACCCCCGTGGGAAACTGAATGCCCTCAAGGGAGAGGCGGTCGTCCAACAGGAGTGTCCTCATCGCCCTGTTTGCCGTGATAGGGCTCCTCATCGTAGCTGACTCGCTGGGCAAGGATCAGAAGCTTGAGAGGGTGTCAGTGATCATAATTGACCCCCTGTCGCCTGACTCAGAGGGTGATTTCACCTCCTCCTGCGTTGAGCTCTTCTGTTCTGCTGGGTATGATGTGGAGGTCATTGGGGGCTCCGAGGTCTCCGTGGACCATCTGAAGTCGATCCCTTCCGCTTGCTCCGCGTTAGTCATGAGGGTTCACAGTGGCGTGTTCGAGGACTCGGTATGGTTCTTCACGGGGGAGAGATACGACAGCACTAGGCACATCCTGGAGCAGCTGGCCAACGAGGTCCACATCGCCAGGACGACCAGGGGCTCCGACCTCCTCTTCGCAGTCGGGTCGAGCTTCGTGCGCCGCTTCATGAAGGAGGAACTCGAGGGGGCGCTGGTCATCCTCATGGGCTGCGACGGCCTCGCCTCACCAGAGCTCGCACAGGCCTTCCTGGACGCCGGCGCCGCGGCCTACGTGAGCTGGGATGGCCCCGTCTCCCTAGCGCATACGGACAGGGCGACCCTCGCCCTCCTCGAGGGCGTGACCGGGGGGCTGACGCTAGAGGAGTCGGTGGAGCGCTCCTTAAGGCAGGTGGGGCCCGACGTGAGGTACGGTTCGTCTCTGATAATCTATCCGTCAGAGGGCGCCGAATTCGTTTTGCGAGGGGGACAGTCTCGTAAGTGAGGGCGATTTCGAGAAAGGTTCCCGCATTTTGTGGGCTTCAAAGGACATGGGACACTGGTCTTAACTACTTAAAGCGCGGGTAACCACTGCCTTGTCATTTTAGTAACTTTACACTTAGTTACACATGGATAAAAGTAAAGAACGATTGTTATGGAGAAACCATTCTCCAAAGTGACAACCGTAGCGGTTACAGTAATTCTCCTGTTCCTGCAGCTCGTAGGCATGGACCTGATCGGCTGCTCCTCGGCCCAGCCCATCCAGCTGTTCACGCCATCGGGTTACCAGAGCTACTACGTCCTCGGGAACAGTTCCATGATCATCAAGGAGGCTGTTGACGTCGCCATGGAGTTCGACCCAGATGACGCCCAGCCCTACAGCGTCTTCAGCATTGTATCCTACCAGAACAAGTCCCGCATCTACGTCGACCAGAAGGGAAACGGCTACTCATTCAACAGCTCGGACTTCACCGGCGCGGACGCCGTCTTCGAACTCGACAAGGGGGGAGTGCTCATCCTGGACAACTGGGCCTCCCCCTACTACGAGATTACCCCAGCTGGCAGGGGCAGCCTCGTCTCGGGCTCCCTGGGGCCCGTCGACGGGGGGGATTACTTCTTCATCGCCGGGGGGCCCGTCAACGTCTTCAGGGGTGCCACTGATCGGCAGAGCGAGGCGGGGCCGGATGGTAACTATGTGGCCGGTATGTGGGAGCTCTACCCCGTGGAGTTAGGGGGCTCCTCCGCCCAGAGGAGCTATGTGGTTCCCGTGGGCGAGGATACGCCTGGTACTGGAGACTTCAACGGGTCGGACTCTAGGCGAGGGGGCACATACCTTGTGGTCCAGGCCACCGAGGACAGCACGCTGGTCAACTACACCCTTCAAGGTTCACCCATGAACAAGACCCTGAGCCGCGGGGAGAGCTTCGTCATCTCCCACGTGTGGCAGGGCGATGTATTATACTCGAATCAGAGGGTGCAGGCGGGCCTCATTGGGAGCGGGGGAAAGCAGTACGACATCAGGTACTTCACCCTCAAGGACGCCAACTTCACGGGGTACGACTACTGGATACCCACGTTCCCTTCGAGCTTCCCCACTATGAACGTGAGGTTCCACGTCTACGCCGTCACGGACGCGGTGGTCAAGATCGAGACTAGGTTGGGCGTAGCGGCGGGGTGGAGCGGCAAGGCCATGTCCGCCGGCTCGGTAGATACGAGCTTCATGACCAACGGGACCACCCCTGTCCATGTCTACGCCAGGGAGGGTGAACGGTTCCTGATCCTGGTCTCTATGAGCACAAACACGGGGGACCGGGACTGGGGCTACGTGCCCGTCGATCGCACCTGCTACGCCCCTGAGTACTTCATCCCCTACGCCCCGAGCGGGAAGAACGCCAGCCGTGACATGCAGCTCTACGTCACCCCCGTATTCGACGGGACCACCGTCTTCGCCGACTATGACCAGGACGGGGTGGCCGAGGAGAATGTCACCCTCGACCGCCTGGAGTCCCACGGGTTCTTCGATTCCTCGGACATGGACAACACGGGCACCCACCTCTACGCCGACTTCCCCTTCACGGTCGTCTACGGGGAGTCGGTCTATGCTGAGACCGGCGGGAACTTCGCTGGGTATGACTGGGGGTACACTCTGATCCCTCTGGAGTGCGCCTATTTCAACACAGCCCTAAATGCCACGAAGATGGCCGACCCGACGGTCTCCCCGATCAATGGGAGCGTGGCCTTCACTACTTCAGTTAGCTCGGGCAACTACACGATCCATGGCGTCGACATCTGGGACGTACTCCCTCCAGGCTTCGGCTACGTCAACGGCTCCACGGTGATCACTCATTCTAACGGCACGGTGTCCAATCCGGATCCCCAGTTGGACAGCGGGGTCATCACGTGGTGGCTTAACGAGACCATGGAGCCTTCCACGACCATCGTCATAGCGTTCAACACCACGGCATCCAGCTTCCCAGGGGTCAACCTCCTCAACATCATCAGGGCGAACGGCACCGACCCGTGGGGAAACGTCCTCATGCCTCAGGCGAGTGCCTTCGTCACCGTCTCCTCGGCTGGGGTGGTCTACGGATACATCGAGAACGTCACGGCCCTCCCAGTCCTACCGGTGCCAGGGGTCACGGTCTGGCTCTACAATGGCACAGACGACTCCGTCGTTGACACAGCTGGGACCGATGGCAACGGGTTCTACAGGTTCACAGACGTATCCCCCGGATCATACTACGTGAGGTACGACTCATCCGACCCCGACCTGGGGAGCCTCGACCCCTACTCCGACGACGACCCTTCTGAGCCGTTAGCCGACCCCCTCATCGCCTCAAGGACCTTCGTCCTTCCCCCGAACGGGGTGTACGTCCACGACTTCGAGGTCGCCCTGACAGTGGACCTCGCGCTTGACAAGGCGGGGCCCGCCACCGCGGAGTTGGGTGACGTGGTAACATACAACTACACAGTGACCAACCAGGGGGACACCGGCGCCGCGGGGGTGGTCGTCGACGACGACGTCTGCGGCAACGCCACCTACGTCTCCGGTGACACGAGCCTCGACGGATTGCTGGACCCCGGTGAGACCTGGCTCTTCGTGTGCAACCACACAGTTTCAGTCT
>CAYONH010000002.1:29673-38741 GCA_964405275.1 uncultured Candidatus Bathyarchaeia archaeon
TTGCTGGACCCCGGTGAGACCTGGCTCTTCGTGTGCAACCACACAGTTTCAGTCTCGGACCCCAACCCCCTAGTGAACGTCGCCGTGGTGAACACCACCTCAAAGGACTCCGACCCCGGGAACAACGAGGACACCTGGTCGGTGGACCTCTTCACAGCGGACCTCCTCGTCTCCAAGGACCTAGCCGAGCCCGGGGACGGGACCGCTGAGATAGGTGAGACCGTGGTCTTCACGGTGAATATCACCAACACGGGGGGCTCCTCGTTACTCACTGTGCCCCTCAACGACACCTACGACCCCTCCAAGCTCGACTACATCTCAGCGTCCCCCGGCCCAGACGGCGTCAACGAGACACGGGGAGTCCTGCTCTGGGGGGACCTCACGGGGGGTGGGGTCCTGCTTCCAAGCGGCTCCCTGCTGGTGAACATCACGTTCACCGCCATAGAGGGCACCACCCCGGGCTCCACTGAGGACCTGGCGAGCGTAATCAACGCCATGGGCTCCGGGGAGGGAGTCTACGTGAACGGGAGCGACGCGGCTTCGGTCGTCATACTGCATCCCGAGCTCCACGTCTCAAAGGAGCTGATGGATCCTCTAGGGGAGGTGGCTGACATCAACGGTACGGTGACCTTCAACGTGACGGTGACCAACACCGGGGGCATCCCCCTCACGACGGTTCCCCTCAACGATACCTACGATCCCTCTAAGCTTGACTACGAGTCGGCGACGCCCGCGCCCGACTCCGTGGACGGGGGGATCGGCTTGCTGCAGTGGTATGACCTTACCGGGGTTGGCAGCCTCGCCCCGGATGCCTCCGTCTCAGTTGTCATCGACTTCAAGGCCCTGGAGCCCACCGGATCGGAGGGCACGCTGAACAGGGCGGAGGTCGTCAACGCCACGACGACGTATGAGGGGGTATACCTGAGCGGGGAGGACACGGCCAAGGTGTGGGTAACCGTGCCAGTCGGAGGGGAGATATTCCCACCTGACCTCACGTATGCGCGAGTGGTTGCGACGCTCATCCTGGCCGCGGCCTCAGCAAGCATCGTTCTAGCCTACAGACTGTATGAGGGTCCCATCAGCGCCCTCGCATCAGGGGGATCGAGAACGAGACGCAGGCGTCAACCGCCTTAGACAAAGCGATATCCCAGTGACGTATGCCCGCCCTTTTTTTACGCTTTGAAAAGGGTTCAGAGCCGCTTCAGTTCGAGTATCACGGGGTTGTAACCGTCGGGGCAGGCGTGCCTGGCGACCCGGTCTCCCTCCTCGTTGACGGCGAAGGCCACGTCCCCTCCGTGGGCGAGGGCGTAGATCTTGGGCATCACCGAGTAGAGGGCATGAAGGCAGATCCTGCCCTCGATCTCGTGGGTGTCCCAGTCGAAGACTATCTCGTCGCCGACCTCGTGCCCAGCTGAGCAGTTGCCCTTCTTGCTGATGACCTTGACGCTTATCTTTGACATGGTGCATCCGTGCACGGCTTCGGGGATATAAGTTTCGTTCACTGAAAAAAGGGGAATGTGTTGGAGGTCATTCCTTCCTAGGTATCCGCTTGGATATGGGCTTCGCCAATATCTCGCCGATGTCCAGGTCAAAGAAGGCGGTGCTGTTCGCGGACTTAATGATGATGGCTGTGTCAGCCCACCTGCCCTGGCCTCCCACGGCGATGACGCTCTCCCCGATGGGTATGGCTCCCGCGTCGGCGGCCATGACGGCGATCTCGAGGCAGACCTTCATTCCCTGGGAGAAGAGGCGCAGGACGTTGGCGATGAGATCCCCCGTGGACGGGACGTAGGCTGGCCAGAACGGTGCGGGCCTTGCCTGACCCTCCACACGGGGCGGGACCCTCCTCAGACTGCTCCCGACGCCGCCGAAGGCGTGGGTGCAGGTCACGATCTTGCCCCCTGCAGTCTTTATCTTCTCCTCGTTCTCTGGAAGGAGCTCGGGGCCCCTGGGGCCTATCTGGTGGGTCACCACGACGATCTGGATTCCTGTTCCTTTGAAGGCTTCAGCCGCCTTCACCCCGGTCATTCCTCTGGTTGAGGCGACGACGACGTGTTTTATGCCCTTCTCCTTGGCCTTCTCCTTCACGAGGTCGAGGACGATGTCCATGTTCTCCAGCTTGGCTTCTTCGAAGTAGACGATATTTTCATTCAATAGTTTCACCTTTACTGGAATGGATATGGCGAGATAAAAGGGCAGAACCTGCGCAATTATCTGTAAATTCTTCTTTACCTGTAAAGGCGTCTTTACTAAATACCGCTCCACTGAGGTGGTTATATCTGTGTTAGTTGTAGTTTCATCTGGTGATTGGCCTTGTCGGAGTCCAAGGGATCTGAGTTGGAGAACCTCGAGGAGGAGGTCTTCAAGGCGCTGGACCACCAGAAGAGGAGGGATATCCTGAGATACGTGGGTGAGAGGAGGAGGACGACCTTCACAGAGATCCTCAACGCCACGAAGATGGCCGACAGCCCATCTCTATCATACCATCTGAGGAGCCTGTCGCCCTTCATGGAGCAGAGGGATGAAGGGTACGGCCTCACGCCCATCGGGAAGGCGGCTTACTCCCTCCTCCTCAAGACGGCCGACTACAAGACCGTCGCCCTACTCCACAGGAAGAAGACGGGCGCCATCGTCGGGAACATCGTCCTGTGGATTGCGGCCATCGCGGCAGCTCTCGTGATGGAGGTTGACTCTTTCTTCTCAGCGATCATCCTTCCCAGCCTAGCAGGGGCCAGCCTGATGATGATAAATGAGCTCTTCGAGTAGGGTCGACCAACGCTTTTAACGGGTAGGAGAGGAGTTCTCTTGAGATGGACATCCCTGAGGCCAAGATCGCTGTTATAGGAGGCTCAGCCGTTATGGGCGTGGACTTCCCTGGCGCCCTCGACGGCGTAGAGGTCCACGAGGAGGGCGTCGTATACGGGACACCCTTCGGCCCATCAGCCCCGTTTACGACTGCACGCGTAAGAGGCGTTGAGTTCCTCTACGTCCCATTCCACGGGATCACCCAGGAGATCAGGAACGTTGAACCCGACAGTGCCGGCGAGAGGCTTTTTTACGTCCTCATGAAGGCCGGGGTCACGAAGATCTTAGGCACAGCTCTGTGTGGCTCCACTAACCGCCTGCTGGACCCCACCGACGTTGTGATCCCCGACGGCTTCGTGGACTACACGACTAAGCGCCCCCAGTCCCTCACCAGGAGCCTGAAGAGGAAGGGCGTTGAATTGGAGTCGACCATGTACCGCCTCCACCAGCCCTTCTGCCCTTCGCTGAGCGGGCTCCTCGTGGAGGGGTCCAGGAACGCGGGGTTCCCCAGGGTCTTCTCCAGGGGGACAGTAGGCGTCGCCGAGGGGCCCAGGCTCGAGTCGCCGTTTGAGATCAGTATGAGGTACACGCAGCAGGGCATCGACGTGGTGACTATGAACCTCGTCCCCGAGGTGTTCTTCGCACGGGAGATCGGGGCATGCTACGCGGCCCTGGAGCTGGTCTCTAACTACGGGGAGGGGCTGGTCTCCCGGGAGTGGTCGGGGCACGACGCCTTCGGGGACTTCCTTGACCGCTGGAGCAAACCTGCCGCCGAGGCCATCCTCCACGCCCTCAGAAACATGGACGTCGAGGACGACAGCTGCGGGTGCTCACGTTACAGATGGAGGACAATAATAGAGTAGCCTTCGCCACCCCATTCTCATTATGCCTAGGTTGGCTGTGTCCCTTTAGAGACTTCTCATTCTGCGGAGGAACATAGCCAGGGCGGCGACTACGATGACTGACGCCGCGGCCATGGCGATCAAAGGTGGAGAGAGCACCAGTTTACGCTCTCCTGAGGGCTCCGGGGGCTCCTCTTCCACCTCCGCCGCGACCTCGTAGCTATACAGCTCCCCCGAATTATCGTCGACCGCCCAGTTCCCAGCCGCGTCCCTGGTTAGTATCCTGTATGAGACGATGCCTCCGGCCTCTTGCTCCCCTACCTCGCCCGTGTACGCCTCCAACGCCTCGGAGTAGCCCATGGTCGTGTTATGCCATGCGACCCCGTCCGTGTAGGACAGGATGACCTCCTCCACGCCGGTGTTCCCGTCTGAGACGTCCACGCTCACAGTGACAGCGTCTCCCTCCACCACCTCCCCATCTGGCGTTCGTGTGACCAAGTGGATGGTTGGGGGCGTGGTGTCGACGTTGAACGTGACCTCAGGAGAGGAGCCAGGGTTTCCCGCCTCGTCTTCAGCATTGACCACGAGGATGTGCTCCCCATCAGCCAGCCCCGACAGCGTGGCCTCCCCTGAGATTGCGACGTTGGGCTCACCGTCCAGGCTGTACCCAACCCATGCGGTGGGCTCATCGATAACATACACAAGGGGTAGAGAGTCGGTGCTGTAAACGATGGCCTCAGGCGAGAGGATGTGCACCTCTGGCGGGATGTCGTCCTGGGGCTCCACGGGGGGCTCCTCAGGCGCGGCTATCTCGACCTGTACCTGATTCGAGTCGGCGTAGCTCCCACTCGCGTCGAGAGTCCTCACGGTGAAGTGGAAGGGGAACCCGGGCTCAAGGCCGTCGGCAGTGTGGCTCGTGGTCGTCCAGTCGTCTATGCTCGAAATCAGCGTCCCAAGGTCTCCTCCACTCTCCGACCGGTAGACATCGTAGGCTAGGAAGTCCTCGTCGAGGTTCATTGTCCACGTGAGCTCCACGGAGTCCTGGGATACATCGCCCTCCTGGGGCTCGGACAGGGTGACGGGGGCAGGCTGGTCGTTGTTGACGTAGACCGTGGAGTAGTTGGCGCCGACGTTCCCCTTGCTGTCGAGGAGGGTAGCCTTGACGAGGTAGAAACCGTCGTGCATCGTCGTAGTATCCCAGATGGCCTCCAGGCCGTCCGAGGGGTCGGGGTCAGCGCAGATGATGCCCCAGGGCTGCGGGTTCTCCACTATAAGGTTCCACGTTGCCCTGTCCCGGGGGCTCACAGCCCACATGGCGACGAGGTACCAAACCTCCCTGTCGTCTTCCTTACCGTCGTTGTTCTCGTCGAACCAGATGCTCTCGAAGCCGTTGTTCTTGGGGATGGCCTTCACT
Source organism: uncultured Candidatus Bathyarchaeia archaeon (assembly GCA_964405275.1). Classification (GTDB taxonomy): domain Archaea; phylum Thermoproteota; class Bathyarchaeia; order TCS64; family TCS64; genus BS750m-G28. The sequence goes on from CAYONH010000002.1 coordinate 34,735, forward strand.
TTCCCGGTTTTCTCGCTCGGCCCCTTGGGGTCGCTGAGGGAGACCTCCTTCGTTACGTGGTCAGCATCCTTCCCGGTCTCGTAGTGGCCCTCGTCGTCGGCCGTCCCCACCGTGCCGTCGGGCCCCGGCTTGACTTTCAGGACGATGACCGCCTCCTTCCTCCGGAGCTCGTTCCAGTACTGGCTCCAGTAGGGCTTGCCTATGATGCGTCCGTCGGGGAGGACCTTGGGCACGTATTTGTCGACGCCGTACTTCCCCGTGAGGTTGTGATCATCCAGGAACTTCTTGAGGCCCTTGGTCATCCCATCTGTCGACGTCCCGTTGTCGTTGTTGGTCCCCATGTCGTCCGCGAGCTCCTCGGCCATCTCAGACGCGTTGTTGTACGTCCCGCCGGAGGGGTTCTGGTTCATCCTTGGATCCAGTCCCGCCAGGCGCCATAGGGCGTTGGCGGCCGCGGTGGGGCCGCAGAAGTTGTTGACGTCATCGTCGGTCTGGGGCGTCCCCTGGGTGTTCGTGGTTCCCACCCCGTTCTGGTCGGCGTCCCCGAGGCCTTCCTCGTTGAGGGCGGACCGGGAGCCGTTCATCACCTCCATGTAGAACTCCACGATGTCGTCGCCCTCTGTCTCGACAATGAAGGTGTGGTTCCCCTGGATGGTGGGGCAGAACTCTGACTGAACCATCGTGACTAGGGGGGGCGTCGGGTCGTAGTGGACCATGAGCTCTGCTTCCCCCACCAGACCTGATCCGTCCATCATCGTCGCCCTTATGAAGTAGAAGCCCTCCAGCAGCCAGCCGGTCTCCCACTCGACATTCCAACCGATTATGCCGAGGCCGTTCGTCGAGGAGACCCCCCCTCCGCCGTCGAACTGGATGCCCTCGAAGCCGGGGTCGATGTCGACACCGATGGGCAGCCATTCAAGGCCGTCGAAGGAGAAATCGAAGGCCACCTGGATTATGTCATCCTCGTCGGTCAGGTCGATGACGCTGACCATCGTGATGTTCTCATGTATCTTCACGACCCCCTCGAGCAGAGTGGAGAGGTACTCGTCGTTGGAAGGGCTGGTGAAGAAAGGTTCAGGCGGCAGAGCGGGTGAATCGCCGGAGACCCAAACATATGGTGAGGAAACGGCGGCAAGCCCCGTTGAAGCCAGGAGCAGCGCCAAGATCAAACAACTTGCCTTAGTTCTCATTTATTCCACCCAGTATCGATACGGAATATCCGCGCATCTCCCTTCAGTCAGATTTGTTATATGGTTTTTGGGAGCGCCAGCGTTCCGGGCGTGAAGCAGAGGTTAAATAAGCGATCCAATTGAATGTCCTGTCATGACTCGGGTCCTCGGCTCCGTCGACTGGGGGAGAGCTGCGCTAATGCTTCTAGATCACTGCAGTAGACTTGAAGACGAGAAGCCGACCGTGATGCACATTCGGCACACGGAGCGCCCCGTCATCGACGATATCCACAACGGACGAGCGGCGCTCTCCACCCCCATAGGGAAGGAGGCTGCCTATGAGCTCGGGATGAACCTCCCCTCGGGCTGGGATTACAGGTTCTTCCACACCTACTATGAGAGGACCCAGGAGACGGCTGAGAGGATTCACGACGGGATAGTCGCAAGGGGCGGGGCGTCGGAGGTCGTGGGGGACATGAAGATAAGGACGATCCTGGACCAGGAGGAGTACTACCGATACCAGTCGGACTTCTCCGACACGGATCACAGCGCATCCGACTTCATGGAGAGATGGACGTCCGGGCAGACCCCACCTCACGTAATCGTGCCATCGATCGAGTTCGCAAGAAATGCGGCTGAGACCACCATGGAGAACCTGGCGTCAGCGAGGGGGAAGCCGTTCCACATCTACGTTAGCCACGACGTCTGGGTTGCCGCCCTGATGTTCCACTGGTTCGATGTGCCACCCCACGACGACTGGTACACGTTCCTCGACGGCTTCATCATGCAGCCGGGGGACGATGGGATGACCGTCTACTACAGGGACAAGGAGATGGCGATCGTGTATCCCGAGTGGTGGTTTGACTTAAACCCTGCCTAGACGCGGTACACTACGGCATCGAGGCCGGTGGACCTCAGGTAGCTCTCCTTTATTCTGTCTATGAAGAGTTCCACTTTCTCTTCTTTGATCAGATTGACGGTGCAGCCCCCAAATCCCGCCCCAGTCATCCTCGCCCCAAGGGTTCCGGGGATCTCGTGGGCAGCGTCAACCAGGGCGTCGAGCTCGTCGCTGCTCACCTCATAGTCCGTGCGGAGGCTCTCGTGAGAGGCGTCCATGAGCACCCCGAGCTTATCGGCGTCTCCCGCCTCCAGGGCTTTTACCGCATCTTGGACGCGGGCGTTCTCCTCGACCACGTGGCGGCTTCTCCTTAGGATCAGGTCGGGGAGGGATGCTCCGAGACGCTCCAGGTCCTCAATGGAGACGTCCCTGAGTGCCCTCACACCTTTCAGGCTCTCGCTCAGTAGCCTCACCCCCTCCTCACACTGGGCCCTCCTCTCGTTGTAGGCGGAGGACGCGAGTTCACGCTTGACGGTTGTGTCAACGACGATGACCTGTACTCCAGAAGGTAGGGGTATGCGCCTGTACTCGTCCGTCCTGCAGTCGATGAACAACGCGTTCCCTGGTACCCCTAGGGAGGCGACGAATTGGTCCATGATGCCGCTCTGGACCCCCACGAAATCGTTCTCCGCCCTCTTCCCCGTGTAGGCGACCTCGACTGGGTCCAGTTGGAGCCCCGATAGCTCTCCGAACATCCTGATGCTGGCAACCTCGAGGGCCGCCGAGGAGCTCAGCCCGGCTCCGATGGGGACGTCACCGGAGATGACGAGGTCGGCTCCCAGCAGTTCGTGACCGTCCTTGGCTAAAGCCCATGCGATTCCCTGGGGGTAATTGACCCAGAGATGTTCCACGTCGTACTCCATCGCCCTCAGGTTGAACTCCGCCCACTCCCCGTAGTCAGCGGCGTACACCCTCACCAGGCTATCTTCCCTACTTCTTCCCGCTACCCAGACGTGCATGTCGAGGGGGACGGGCATGACGTATCCGTCGTTGTAGTCGGTGTGCTCGCCGATGAGGTTCACCCTGCCGCTCGCCTTCGTCACCGTGACATCCCCGTCGCCCCCGAAGGCCTCCCGGAAGAGGGCACTCATAGATTCACTGGTTATCGTCGACCTCGACCCTCCTGAGCTCCGACACGACGAACACCTTTCATATATCTCCAACGCCTCCAGGGTCCTAAGGTTTTCCCAACGGGGGAGAACCTATTTCCGTTGCGGGGACCAAAGACCTTCGGTAATCATAATGGTCGTAGTTCCAGAGGATGTGAGGAAGACCTTCGAGAAGCATCGGATAATACCCATGGCGACGGCGGACCCCTCGGGGAAGCCCAACGTCATCCTGGTTGGGATGTGGTGGTGGGAGGACGACGAGACCCTCGTTGTCGTGAACAACTACCTGAACAAGACATTAAAGAACATAAAAGCGAACCCTCAGGTCTCCTTCGTGGGACGTGACAGGGAGGACCGCAGGTGCTTCCAGATCAAGTGCAGCGCCGAGATTCGGGATGAGGGTCCCTTATACGAGAAGGGGCACGAGATGGCGACAGGGAGGGAGCGTCCGCTGCCCGGGAAGGCCGTCGTGGTCTTAAAAGTCGAGGAGGTCTACCAGGCCCAGGGAGGGGCGGGTGCGGGGGACAGGATCCTCTAGATAACGAAGCGTACCTGCTGCTGGTTGGCCTGCCTCTGCTTGGCTAGCCCCTTCTGCATTCCCTTGTTGGTCATCTCTATGTCGTAGGCGAGGAAGCCGGTCACCATGTCGGTGAGGGTCTTGGCCATCTCCTGGAGCTCCTCCTGTGTGAAGCTGGACATTATTTCGGGGCTGTTGATCCACTGCATCCATCCGCCGAGGCTGTGACCGAGGGCGCCGAAGGCGACGCGCATCACCCGCACCAGCTCGAGGCGGTCCTGCTCCGGGCTGTCCATTAGTCCTTTGATCTGCTC
>CAYONH010000003.1:0-36636 GCA_964405275.1 uncultured Candidatus Bathyarchaeia archaeon
TCCTTACAATAACCCCGTTCTCAACAACTAGAAACGCAACAAATTATTAATATTTTTGTTGTTTTGTTAGTAACGCTCTTGAGTGGGAGGTGAAAGTTGGTGAATAGAAAGAAAGTCGCTCTCGTGGTCCTCTTAGTGGTGATGACTAGCGCATGCTTTGCTGCAGCCCCATACACAGTCGTGTTTTCGAACCCGTCTGTTGGTTTCGTTGGCTACCTAGGTTCCATATTTGGAACTACTGTAGGTCTATCTGATCCAGTCCCGGGCGGACCAGGAGGAGGCGGATACGATTAACTTAGTTACGGAGTACAAGCAACTAAGGATTTAATACATCCTAAACCCCTTTTTCATTGCAATAATGGGAGACCTAGACGTAAGAATTAGAGATGCCTTTGCGACATGGAGGAAGCTCGATGAGACAGATGTACGGATACTTGAAGGCCTCTCTATCTTAGGACCCAGAAATCTTGCTCTAATAGGAAAGAAACTAGATCTCCCCACGACTACAGTTCGGTATCGCGTAAAACGTATGCTATCAAACTCCATTCTGTTTCTTCACATGAACCCGTATCACACCAACATGGGTCTAAAAAAAGCGGTGATCTTCGTAGAAGCGGTCCCCGGATATGAAGATTTATTATTAGACAGTCTACGGGTCAACGATTTTTGGATCAACCTCTGGAGAATGTACGGTCCATATGAAGGCTGTGGAGGCGTATGGACGATCCCCAAGCGAAAAGCCGAGAGCTTTGAATTATATCTCCAGCATCTAGTAAAAGCGGGTGTCGCCAGGTCATATGAGATAAACTGGTCTACCTGTTTTGAGGGCATACCTGTTCAGACTCGTTGGTTCAGCGCTGAAAATGAGGGCTGGGCCTTCAAATGGGATGAATGGATAGATGAAGTTAAGGAGATAGAAGGTGAACTACCAAAGACGCTTAAAGAGCCAGAAGATTGGCTCATCCAAGTCGATAAAGAGGACCTGCTAATAATCAAAGAGCTGGAGATCAACGGCAGAACAAGTCTGACGGACATTTCTAAGAAACTGGAGATACCTCTTGAGACTATAAAATACCACTTCAGGGAACATGTATCAAAGAGGGGGTTAATAGAGGGATATCAGGTTGAAATATATCGATCTCCGTTCCCGCTCTCCGAGATCTTGATGTTCAAGTTCGAGTTCGAGTCTCATGAGAAAATGGCTAAATTTGCATTATCTCTTCACGATAAACCATTCCCCATCTTCATGGGGAAGGTACTGGGAGAAAACGCACTGATATCCCAGATCTACCTACCAAAATGGGAGTTCCGGAGATTTATCACCGCTTTATCCTCTCTGATCAAGAGGGGCTATCTGAAAGAGTACCATTATGTAATACAGGACATGTATCAAAACTGGAGAGAGACCATACCTTACCAGCATTTCGAGAATGGAAAATGGCATTACGATGAAAAAGTTATAGAAAATAACCTCAATATGGTTCTTGAAAAATATGGGGTTAAACGCCCCTAATTAAAGGACTTCTGAAGTTCTTCTATCACGCTCTGTTTACCAACCGCCGCTACATAGGGCCCGAACCTCGGTCCCTGGGGGCTTCCCAGCAGAATCTTGTAGAGGATCCTGAATAGGTTCCCCGGGCGCATCCCCTCCTCTTTGGCGACGTCGAACACGGCTCCTTGGTATCCGTCCTCGTCTTCGGCGGATCCGAGGGCCAACGTGATCTTCCTTATAGCCAAAGCCTCTTCGCTTGTGAGTTCGACACTCTGCAGCTCCGCTGCGCCGAAGTCCTCTATCCAGTTCATGGCGTACTCGATCCTCTTGTCCAGGCCCGAGTCTCCTTCGCGGAGGTATCCGTATGCGTCGAGTTTATCCCTGATGAACTCGGCTTCAAGCCCCTTCGGGGCGACCTTGGCGAGGTTGATCATCAGGTTGTATGGGACGTGGACGCTGGGCTCCTCGGGGGGCTTCATTATCCAGCAGTACTGGTAGAGGCCCCTGAGCTTCTCCCCCTCCATCTCGTTCTTGACCTTCTGCTTGCCGAAGTAGACGTCCTCGATGTAGTCAAGCTCGTCCACGTGGGGCTGGATGTCCTCCACGGAGCCGCTCTTGGTCCCCACGAACCTCTTGAATATCAGCAGGTTCAGGGACTGGGGGGAGCCGTACCTGTACCAGACCTGGGGCGTGAAGACGTTTCCCGCTGACTTGGAGATCTTACGCCCTCCCCTGTCGAGGAACATCTCGTACTGGACGTGCATCGGGGGCTCCCATCCCAGGATCTCCCTGCAGATCCTGTCGTTGACCCTCACCGAGTCGGAGATGTCCTTCCCGTAGGCCTCGAACCTGATGTCCAATGCCTTCCACCTGGCCGAGAACTCCACCTTCCAGCTGAGCTTCCCGTTTCCAGCCAGGACGTCCATCTCGCCCTCGTGGCCGCATCCCTCGAGCCAGCGGCCCTTCACCTCCATCCCCTCGCATCTGTAGAGAACCTTGTGCTCCCCGGGTACGTATTCGTAGGCGTTGGTCGTGTAGATCCGTCCACAGCTCTCGCAGACAACGAAGTAGGGGAGGGTCTCCATGTACTTCTCTTGCCCTATCTCCTCCTTGATGATCTCCCCGACCTTCTTGTTGTTCTCCAGGAGAGTTATTATCTCCTGGTTAAGGACGCCATCCTGGTAGACCTTGTTCCCGGACATGAAGCGGTAGTCCGCACCGACTATGTCGAGGGCCTCGAGTAGGAGCGAGGTCATGTGGGAGCCGAAGCTGGTGTGGCAGTCCCCGAAGTCGTCCGGTATCGAGGACACGGGGTACCCCAGCCACTTCTCCATCTCCTCGGGGAGGCCCGCGGGGACCTTCCTGAGACCGTCCTTGTCGTCGGAGAAGGCGATGAGCTCCGCGTTGTATCCCTGATTCCTCACTCCCAGTGCCACGGCGTAGTTCCTTAGGGCGTCCCCCAGGCTGCCTATGTGGGGGAACCCGGAGGCTCCGAGTCCACTCTCAGTCCTGATCATCTCTAGGCTGCGGCCGAGCTTCTTCTCCCTCTCGATCAGCTCCGCGGCCGTCTTGTCGTACCACGTGCCCAGTCCGATGATCTCAGATTTGGATGCCTGTCGTCCTTTTTTCATCGTATAGCCCAGCTTTTAACAACCATATTGGAAAGCCCCTTTAAAAAAAAGGTTGTTGCATCTGAATCCAGTTTATTCATGTTTTTTGGCTGAAAATCGATACGCCTGGAGTATGGGTGGGTATGTTCTCGTTTTTTCCTTCGTCAGCCTTAAACTGATGTTCGCCATATCCTACTGGAATGAACGAACCGAAGGTGACGGTGAAGGAGAAGACCCCCTTCATCACATATCTACTTCTATCGATCTTAGTCGTGGTCCAGCTCTACCTCTCGTTGACGAGCGCTGGGACATCCAAGGAGATGTACGACACCTTCTCCCTCGTTCCGACACGTCTCTTCCAGGCCGTCTACCTTGATAGCCTGGTCACCTACATGTTCCTTCACGGGAACCTCGTCCACCTCATCGTCAACGGGTTCGCGCTGTACGGGGCGGGTGTCATAGTGGAGAGGGATATTGGCCACCTGAGGTACCTTCTCGTCTTCATTGTCTCAGGGGTCGTGTCGGGGGTCATCCACTGCTACCTGAACCCCGCCTCGGAGACCCCCCTCGTCGGCTCCTCCGGAGCGATCTTCGGCCTCATCGCCGTACTGTTCCTGCTGATGCCCTTCAAGCTGACCTTCGCCCTGGTCGTGCCCATGCCCTCCGTCGTCGTGGGGCTGATGCTCAGCCTCGTGGAGCTCTCAGCGTTCTGGATGGCAAGCGACGTGGGGATCGCCCATGACGTACACCTCAGCGGATTCGTTACGGGCGCCATCTCCGCCTTCATCATTGATAGAAAACGGGCGTTGAAGGGCCTGTTCATAGCCACGATAATACTGGGGTTGATCTACTACGTCGGCGTCCAATTCAACCTGTTACCTTAGTCTCATCTAGCTTCATGATGACCTCGGGCAGTTCAACGAGGCTGTCTATCATCATGTCCACACCTGCCTCCTGCAGTGCCTCTTTCTTAGTGAAGAATGAGGGCACGGTAATCACGTAGATGCCAGCAGCCCTGGCCGCAAGGACATCCCTGGTGCTATCGCCGACCATAAGGCCGTGTTTCCGGTCGACTCCCATCTCCTCTAAGCATCTCAGGATCTGATCTGGATGCGGTTTCATCTTGAGATCCGGTCTCCGGCCTACGACCGAGGTGAAAAAGTGGCGTAGTTCCTCTTTCTCCAATATCCGCTCGGCCACGCTCTGCGAGTTGGACGTGGCGATGCCGAGCTTGTATCCCCGCTCCGTCAGCCAGTTGAGGGTCTTCAGGCATCCGGGCATCAGCTCACATCTCTGGATGCTCTCGACCTCGCAGGACTCGATGGCCTCGTAAGCGCCCTGCTGGATCCTCCATACGTCCTCCTCGGGTAACGTGGATGAGATCTCGTCCCTCACCAGGTTGAGCATGTTGAATAGCCCCCTCTCGCTGCATCGATGCACCATCTCCTCCTCGCAGTCGCTGCTGAGGTACGCCTCGCGCGCCCTCCTGTGGGCCTCCCTCCAGTCCACGAATCCGCCCATGTTCACTAGTGTCGCGTCAAGGTCGAAGACTATTCCATCAATCCTCAAGTCCAGTGCCTCTGAAGTGTAAATTGTCTAAAACCGAAGACTTGGCTGCCTTTAAAGCTGATGAAGGGCGCCTTACTCTTCCTTTGTCTTGAATATCGTGAACCCACAATGGCCGCAGGTGTACCTGTTCCCGTGGTCGGCCATGAAGAAGCCTCTGCCGCACCTGTTACAGAATGGCCTCTTCCTCTCGAGCTTCCCGTCCTTGATCTCATACTTCTCGTGAATCTTGCCAGTTGACACATCTATCACTCCGCTGGGGCCTCATCCTCAGATTTTTCCTCTTCTGCAGGAGCCGTCTCCTCAACAGGGGGCTTTTCCTCTTCAGCCGCCGGTGCCTCATCCTCTTTCTTATCTTCCTCTTCAACCGCTGGTGCCGGAGCCTGGTTCCTCTTGATTATGTGCTCGGGCTCCACCTGAAGCGCCTTCGCCGCATCGTCGTAGATATGAACCAGACCCACCGTTGTGTTCGTCCCCGTCTTCGTCTCGATCTGTCTGATCCAGACCTTGTCGAGGTCGGTCTTCATGATGACGGCGATGTCACGCCTGACCTCTGCTCTCGAGGGCGTCGCCCGCTCTTTGATCTCGAACTCTATCTCCTTCCTTCCGATCAAGGGGTTTGTCCTCGTCGTCTTCAGATCTGTCTTCAGCTCAGGCATCCTCCATGCGGGCCATGAAGTCCTCGGCCCACTCCTTCCTCTCCTCTGTGACCTCCACCAGGACCATCCCCTCACGGGGTTGACCGTAGACGATCAGGGATCCCAGCGGCATCAAGGAGATGAGGGGTAGTACCAATAGGTCTTCCTCGCCCTCAACGATAACAGATGCCATGCTTTTAAGGCTTACCGCCTTTCCCAATGCGACCCAAGACTCCGAGTCGATGGTCCCCGCAGGGTTGTCGGATGTGAATACTTCCCTCTCGCCGTGGTTGAGGGGGTCCACATCGACCCGCATCACCCTGTGATCCACCACGTAGATGTCCGGGTTGAGGCCTGCCTCGAGGATGTTCTTCGTCGTGAAGTCTCCTACTACGGCGAATGCTGCTGGTTTTTTTTCTTTAATATACTCCCTGAGAACCTCGACAGTCTCCGATGGATCCCCCGTCACCAGCCTTCCGAGGGGGCTCTTCAGCTCCTGCCTCATGGGTACCGGCAGAATAAGGGAGTGGCGTTCGGGCTCGGTCACCAGGTCAAGATCACCTGATCTTGAGGGCGTACCGGCCCTCCTTCTTGATATCCATCTTCTGAGCCATCTGGGAGCCTTCAGGATCAACTACTATCAGAAGGCCTGAGTAGTCGTCGCTCAGATCCGTGCCCCTGCAGATGGGGCAGACGTTCTCCTCGATGATGATCTTGCAGTTTCTGCACGCCCGACTCATTTCTCTTCATCCTCCTCTTCCGGTTCAGCGGGCATCGTGTCTTTTACCTCGCTCTGTATCCAGTCAAGCTTCCCAAGGAAGGGCTGGCGGGCCGTCACGCCTATCTTGCCCGAGCTCCGTCCCCTTGGGAAGGAGACCGCGACTATCCTCACCCTGAAGACGTCCCCCCTCTGGATTGTGCGGCCGCTCTCCCTCCCCAGGAGAACTCCCTGCCTCTCGTCGAAGGAGATGAAGTCGTCCATGAGCTGGGAGACGTGGAGCAGGGCGTCCACCGGCCCTATCCGAAGGAACGTGCCGAAGTCAGCGACCTCCACGACCTCTCCCTCGACCACCTCTTGTAGTTCGGGGAAGTAGGTCAGGATCGTGAATATGACCGGGTGATGGGTCCCCCCGTCTCCGGGAATTATCCTGCCGACGGGGTTCACGTTGAGCTCTATGACGCTGATGACGTAGCCGAGGTTGTCGTCGACGAGCCCTTCGTACTTGGCCCGCAGCTCTTCGAATGCGGCGTCCTCCAGGGGCTGGTCGAACCTCTTAGGGTCTATGCGGATGGTGTCCCTCATGGTGATCTTGTTGAACATTCTCTGGCTCGCCTCATCTAAACCTTGATCCTCTGATAAAAGTCTTTGCGAAACCCTTGATCACAGCTCTATCAGGATCTCGAATGAGTACTTGCTCACGCACTCCTGCAGATATGTTTTCCACTCGTCCCCCACGGTGACGAGGACGTATATGCCTGCGATGTCCGCTCTCTGGTTGCTCACCAGATCCACTAGGCCCTGGACGGTCTCCCCTGTCCGTACGACGTCGTCGATGATGAGGACGCTGTCCCTCTTCCTTATGGCCGTCCTGGGGACGTAGAGGCTCTTCCTGATCGCCGACCCTTTGGGGATGTAGGTCTCCTCGATGAAGTCGCTGATGCCGACCTCCTTCCGATCCTTGGCGACCACGAGGTCGACATCGAGGAGGTTCGAGACCAGTGTGGAGACGGGGATGCCGTCGACGGCGGCCGTCAATACCTTGGTCACCCTCCTCCCGGCGAACTTCTCCAAGGCGTAGTTGGACATTATCTTGAGCCAGGTTATCTCGGAGACGAGGGGGGTGTTATCGAAGTATCCCTCGTCGTCGAAGTTGATGCGCTTCTTGAGCTCCTCCTTTATGTCCGTGATCTTCATGAGCTTCTCGTATAGGCCCTGGGCCCGTTTGTAACTGGGTAGAACGTGGCCCCTCATGTACCTGCTCAGTATAGGGGGGCTGAGGTCAAGTAAGTCAGAGAGCTGCTGATATGTGTGGCTCTCACTCGCGACCTTGAGAAGATCAGTGATCATCATCCTGTACTTCAGTTCCCTGACCCTTGTCTCCATCTCCATCTTCCCCCTTCAACATTGAGCGGGCCTGAGGGGAATTGAACCCCTGACCACCGGGTCTCTCCGACCACGAGGGTCTTAAAAGCCCGATGCTCTGCCTTGCTGAGCTACAGGCCCAAGGCCAAAGCCGTTTACCCTTTCAGGTCAACATTGTATATAACTCTTTTCAGATTTGTATTGTTTAGTTAATTTTGACCCGATTTTCCATTTTCAACGAGAAAAAAGGGTCTCAGCAATATTGAAAAGGGGTCTACGGTCCATTTATCTTCGTAGTGCGCCTGCTCGGGTATTTGGATGATTTCAAATCAGAAAAGGCTTATTAGATCGTTGACTTCCTATCGTCCTCAAGCCGTCAACGGCTGGACGTTTCATGCGGCCGTGGTCCAGCCTGGTAAGACTTCAGCCCCCCACGACACATGTCGGGGAGAGCTGAATACCCGGGTTCGAATCCCGGCGGCCGCACCAACAAACGTCTCTAGTCCTTCTGCATGTATAGGTCGATGCTGGCGGGGACGAAGGGGAGCCTCCCGTGCATCGGCAGGGCGGCGAACTTTTCCTCTTCGACTATCCTCAGGTTGTTCTTGTCTGCCATATATCTGAGGTCCTCCTCCTTAGGGACTGAGATGTGGGTCTCGTCCTTGTCTAGGAACCCGAACAGTTTACGGGGCCACGCGTCCAAGGGCGTGGACACGATCATGTACCCGCCGCTCTTCAGCTTATCAGTCAGCTTGCCCAGGTTCTCGTCGAAGCTCTCTGTGTGCTCGAGGATGTCAAGGGCTGTGATGCAGTCGAAGGACTCATCGAGGTAAGGGAGAGGGTCGTCCAGGTTAATGACCCTCAGGTCGACACCAGAATTCCTAGTCTTCGCCTTTCCTATTGCGTAGTCAGAGATGTCGAATCCATGAACCTCTCCGAAGTGGCTCTTCATTTCGCTGACGAGTAATCCGAAGGCGCAGCCAGCATCCAGGAAGCGCCCTGAGATTTTTCTCTTCCTGATAAATGAGATTATGTTACGAAATTTCTTTATTGGGTCTATATTTCCATAGTCAGAATAATTAGATCCTTTTCTTCCGTGGAAATAATCTTCGTCGAAATTACCCATAATGGATTCGGGGTTATGTAGATCGTTAATAAACGTTTCGTATGTACGTCACTTATCATTACTACTGTTTAGTCTCATTTTCCACCTGATAACAGTTTTATTGTCTAAGGTCATCTTTGCACGTCAGAGGCTGTGATATATTGAGTATTTACGAGAAGAGGTGCGAGAGCGCCCAGGCGCTGATGGCGGAGACCGGTATTGACTTCCTGTTCATCGGCGGCGGGACCGACATGAAGTATATGACCGACTACTCACATGGCGTGAGCGAGCGCCTCGCCCTGTTCGTGCTCCCCGTTGAGGGGAAGGGGAGCTTCATAGGACCAAGGTTCGAGATGCCCCGGTTCGAACACTCAGGAACGAAGGTCTTCTTCGACCTCTTGGCGTGGGACGAGTGGGAGGACCCCGTGGACTTCGTGGCGGAACTCGTCGGCCCCAAGGCAGCCACGATCGCCATAAATGACACCCATCAGGCCCGTTTCGTCACCAAGTACCTGGCACGGCTGCCCAAGGCGAAGGTTATCTCGGCCTTCCCGGTGCTCGGGGAGATGAGGATGAGGAAGGACAAGGCCGAGATAGGGTACCTCATCCACCTGGGGAAAGCCCTCGACAAGGCCTGGGAGGATGCTCTTGGACTCCAGTACAGTGGGAGGAGGGAGTCAGAGGTGGGGCAGGACCTCCTGGAGATAAAGAGGAAGGTGTTCCCGGAGGCCGGGAGCCCTCAGATCACGCTTCCCCGGAGGAGCGGGAGGCCCATGAGCGGGCTGAACAGCGCCTCGGCCCACGGAGGAGGCGGAGAACGGGTCATCGAGAAGGGCGACCCCTTCTGGTGGGAGATGGGCGGCGGCAGCTGCATGGGCTACGTCGGCGACAAGACCCGTTCGGCCCAGGTCGGCCCGGCTACCGACGAATACAAGAAGATGTACGAGATCGTCAAGGAGTGCCAGCAGACGGCCTTCGAGGCGGTCAGGCCCGGCGTCACCTGCGAGAGCATCGACCTGGCTGGAAGGGCTGTCCTCGACAAGTACGGGGTCGGGAAGTACCTCGACCACCGCATCGGCCACGGCCTGGGGATGAACGGCCACGAGTACCCCTACATAGTGAGGGGGAACAAGAGGCTGCTGGAGCCGGGGATGGTCTTCAGCGTCGAGCCCGGGCTGTACATCCCAGGGAAGTGGGGGATAAGGATAGAGGACATCGTCTACGTCACGGAGGACGGCGCCGAGAGCTTCTTCCACTCGACCAAGGAGTTCAACGAGGTCTCCTAGGGGCCCTAATCCATTTTGTTCGAGACCTTGAAGATGAACCTCATCTTCTCCTCTGAGATGGGGAACAGATCCCAACTCCCGACTTCCTGGCCCGTCATGAACTTTATGTGCTTCTCTATCTCGTCCATCACGTGGTCCGTTAAGTGGTCCATGGTCACCTCGGCGAGGAAGTCCGTCTCACCGCTGCTGACATCTACGCTATGGTTGCCGTTGTATACTGCGAGGGCGGTCTCGATGGCCATTCTGATCTCGTGAGATAGAGTCATACAACTAGGGTACGGGTTCCAGCGTCGCCCATAAATCTTTTCATCATTACCCGAATCGTGAGCCTTCTAACACAATTTATCTAAAATAAAGGGTGGAGAAGGTCATGACGCTAGCGGTTGCGACAACAGCGTCAGTGGCGTTTACGTCCTGCCCATGTACATTGACTCCTGCACTATTCAGTACTTGTTGATGGAACCCATCGACCTGATCTTATGAGCTATCACACTGAACATCCTCTCGGGGACGTCCACTGAACCCATGGCGTCTATCCTCGCGACAACGGCGTCGAGGAGCTCGGGATCGACATCCTCGGCGATAGTCATACTCGACATACTGTGCACCCTCACTTTCTTTCCCCTGCTGTACCATTCCTCGAGCAGCTTCTGGTTGATGAAGGTCACGTTTTTTTCATTAACGACCTCGTCCTCCAGGCTCCTCGGCGTGAAGGAATAGGGGGTGAAGCTCGTGCTCGACGCCCCGCTAGCGATGGTCCTAAGGGTGTCGGTTATCCGGGGGATCAGCGAGAGCTCTATCGCCCTGGAGAGGCTGTTGTACGTAAGCGTGTACTCCCGCCCTATGTAGTCGACAAGGCCCACGGTGTGGAGCTCGTCTAGGTACTTTCGAGCCGTGTTGGGGCTGATCTCGAACTCCGAGGCTATGTCCGTCGTGGTACTCCTGAGCTTCTCCTCGAGGTAGAGGAATATGTCCTGGTGTATCTTCTCAAGCCCTATGGAGTAGAGCACCCAGCGTTTGACGCGCTCGGTGTAGTCCTCCTCCGTCAACTCTTCAAGAGGCCTGAGCCTCCGTATCGTCCACTCCGCCAGGGTCTCGAAGTCCTTGGCCTCCGTGTTTACGTCTTCACTCATTCTGTTCACCTCTCACGACCACTGTCTGGGCCCGGATGTCCACGCCCCGGGCGTGCTCTCCCCCGACGATCATCTTCTCCCCGCTGTCGGTGAGGACGACGAGGTTGGGGGGGTTTCTGCCGTGGTCTATTATCAGGCCTTCAACCTCGACGTACTCCTCACTGTACCCGTGGGTGCCCACCGCCCTAGCCATGGGGGTTGCTCCCATCCTCGATATCTCCCTGTAGGCTGAGACCGCCTCGCGTATGTCGCTGAAGGCCCTCCCCTTCATCTTGTGGTAGTGCTCCGCCTCGGAGCGGGACGAGGACTCGGCCTTGGCCACCTCCTTGAGGCTCTCAGTGATTCGGGGTATCAGCCTCTTCACGATGGACTTCGAGAGGGTGTCACGTGTGAAGTAGGCCTTCCCCATCTTGTCGATGAGGCCAGCTGTGTAGAGCGTGTCGACGGCGTCCAGGACGTCGTCTTCTGGTATCCCCGTGTGTCTGGAGAGGTCTTCAGCTGTCGCCATGCCAGTGTTCGCTAGGTAGACGTATACGTCCTGTGCGGTTCCCTCCACGCCTATGGAGGAGAGGGCCCAGGCCTTGAGCCGCTGGTCGTATGATTCCCTTGGCTCGCTAGGTGGGGCCGGGATCCGTCTTACCTTCCACTCAGCCAGATACTCAAACTCAGACAACATTCATCACAACTCAATATTTATTGCGTCTAACTCAGAATAATCTGAGCTAATATAAAAGGGTTATGGGGAAATATGTGTCTTAGAGAAAGAAAAAATGGAAAAAGTAGGTGCTTGTCCTACTTCTGGTACTTCTTTACGAACCGCTCTATACGGTCCATCGCGACCTCGAAGCAGGTGTCGGGCTCGTTCTTGAACCAGCCGGGCATCTTCTGAGTCGAGAGGGGCCTGATCATCGAGAGGCGCACGTAGCCTTCTGCGGCTCCCGGGCCGTAGCCTGCGCCGGAGACGATCCTCACTCTCTCCTCCTCCCCTAACTTCTGGACGAACTCGTTTGAGCTCAAGCTGGTGCCGGATATGTTAGGGAATAGGTAGAATGCGCCCTCAGGCTTAGTGCATGTCACGCCGGGCATCTCGTTCAGCCTCTTCGTCCCGTAGTCGAGGCGCTCCTCGTACTCCTTCTTTATGGCTTCGACGTATTCATACCCGTCCGTGATGGCCTTGACTGCGCCTAGCTGGATTGGCCAGGATATGGCACTACCTGGAGCCCTGCTGACGTACGGGGCTATCTCGGGCCCCGCTACGATCCAGCCAGTCCTCATGCCGGCCCAGGAGTACATCTTGGTGAACGCCATGCAGACGAGGGTCCTGTTCTCCATCCCCGGATAGGTGATGAGGGCCTCGTGCTTCGTCCCATCCCAGCAGAACTCCGAGTATGTCTCGTCAGAGACGACCACAAAGTTGTGGTCGACGGCGAGTTCAGCGATTCCCTTGAGCTCCTCCTTTGTGAAGACTGCGCCGGACGGGTTGCCCGGGTTGTCTATGTAGAGGGACTTCGTCTTGGGGGTGATGACCTCCTTGAGGGCCTCCAAGTCGGGGCGGAACAGGCCATCCTTCATCTTCATAGCAGCGAAGACGGTCTTTACGCCGAAGAACTTGTGGGCGCTCCTCCCTCCGCCGTATGCGGGGTCGAAGCTGATTCCCTCGTCTCCTGCGTTCAGGATTGCGGCGTAGGCCTGGAATAGGCTCTGTGAGCCCCCTGCGGTGATTGTTATCTGGTTAGGCTGGGCCTCGTATCCGTACTTCGAGTAGTACTCTACTAAAGCGTTTCTGAGGGCGGGTTCCCCCCCGAAACAGTAGTGGGTCTTACCTTCTCGTATAGCGTCGTATACCGTCTTGGCTATATACTCTGGAAGAAGGAAGTTGGGGTCACCTGCCGCTAGGCTTATCGTGCCTGGAGCGGCTGCGACTCTACGCCTCGTGGCTGAGACTTGGACTTGACCCGTTAGTTCCTTCCGTACAAGCTTTTCGATCGACATCCTTATGGGGTACAGAAAGTCACATAAAACAGTTTTCCATCGGGTAATGTTCTGAAATGGAAAGTGATGCTTATATTATGGGATTTTCAGGACATCTTTCTGGCTGAAAGTCATTGGATGGGTCTCGAAAAACGGTTTAAAATCAACCCGTTTCGTCTATCATGGTTTCAATATCGTTGTAACTGTGAATTATGGCGCCGGGGATGGGATTCGAACCCATGCTCTCCAGGGAGAACCAGTTTTCAAGACTGGCGCCGTATCCAGGCTTGGCTACCCCGGCTCAAAGAAACAGGACTCTCCCCGGGTAAATGTTTATCGCATCAACAGTGTTTTCCTGTCATTTCATCGGAATATTACACTAAAAAAAGGATGAAAGGAAGGATTACGTCATTAAACATGTATTAAGGGTCAATATTTTCAACGTTGTTTTTAGTTATCTATTCCTATTGGTTAATAGGGTAAGTTAAAACGGCTATGTTTTTTTGATAGATTGAATCCATATATGATATTATCTTATAGTAGCATAGAATATCTTCCATAGTTATATTAGAAATTGTAAAGTGATTCAAAATCCCTATTAAATATAGAGAGGAGAATATGGTTCAATAAAAAGGGTTGAGGAATGTAGAATTGACTACCAGAACAATGAATAGGAACATGGGTCTAAGCGAGGTCGTCTCGACGCTGATACTGCTGGTAGTGGCCGTCCTACTGGCGGCCGTCGTCGCGTACTACGCCACAAACGTGACTATGACCAGAACCAGTCAGGAGGAGGTCCGCCTCAGCAAGCAGCACGTCTGGGTCAACAGCACGGGCGCCGTCGCTGCAGTGAAGGTCCAAAACCTCGGAGGCAGGGACATCCTCATCGACAAGCTGTCCGTGAGGAGCATAACGGCGGACTGGGACCAGATCTACTACTACAGGGTGCCGTCGGGCTCCAGCGTGAACGAGGACCAGAACATCACTAGCTACGCCAGCCTCACGGGGGCCCTCGTGCTCATAGACGGGAGGAACTACACCCAGGCGACTTCGGACGTGCCCCTCATCTCGGGGGGTGAGCTACTGGTCTACGTCAAGGGGCCCCAGAACATCCATATGAACGACATCGGCACAACGGTGGCCCTCAGCGTGACGACTAACAACGCCCAGTACATCACCGAGTGCAACGTAAAGTCAGCCTCTTCTCAATAATGAGGTGAAATAAGAATGGATAATGAGAACAAACGGAGATCCAAGCTGGAGATAATGCTCACCGTGCTGAACGCGGTGAGGGATGGAGAGCACAAGCCGACTAAGATAATGTACGCAGCCAACATGTCATGGAACCTGACGCAGAGAATCTTCGCCGACCTGGTCGATCAGGGGCTTCTCGATATGCGGGAGGTTCCCCGGGGCAACAGGTCGATACGCAGGTACGAGATAACCGAGAAGGGTTTGAACGTGCTGGCGTACTTCACCGAAGCCAACGCTCTCCTGAACATAACCTAACCTCTTTTTCTTACTTTATTCTGAATATCTCGCGTGCCTTCCTAGTCGTGGCTAGGGCTACTTCTTCCGTGGTCGTGTCTTTTAGCTTCGCTAGAGCCTTCACAGTGATGGTGACGTCCATGGGCTCAGAGCCCCGCTTCCTGTTCCTCATGTAGACCGGGCAGTCGGTCTCAACCAAGATGCTCTCAAGGGGGGCGTGCTCCAGAGCCGCCCTGTGGTCCTTGCTGTACTCCGCTGCGGGCGTGGCTGAGATGTAGTACCCGCTGTCTAGGAGGCTGTCAAGGACGTCCAGCGGGCCACTATACCAGTGGAAGACGATCCGCTCGGGGCCGTGGGCCACCGCGAGGTCTAGGGCGTCCTGCCATGACCCGCGACCGTGTACGGAGGCTGGTAGGTCGTGCTCCCGGGCTATCTGAAGCTGCTTGATGTAGGTGTCACGCTGCCTCTCCCTGACTGCCTCGTCCTTCCTGGCTGCCTTGTCCCAGTAGTCGAGGCCGATCTCGCCCACAGCCACGACCTTGGAAATGTTCTCCTGTATGTACCTGAGGGTCTCAGGGACGTTGTCGTTCAGGAACTCTGTGGGATGGATGCCTATCGCCGGGTGGACGAATCCCGGGTACTTTTCCGCCCATTCGATGGTAGCGACAGAAGAGGCGAGGTTTGTACCCATGGCAATGATGGCCTCTACGCCTGCCTCCTTCGCCCTCTGGATCACTCCCTCCTTGTCCTTCAGCTCGCTCAGGTGGGCGTGGGTGTCCACGTACGTCTCTCTCTTCATACTATGAACATCGTTGCATGTTAAATTAAGTGTCTTGGATGTTCAGAGGCTTCTTGGAGGGTTGGCGGTTATTTCCAGCGTTCAAGCTCCTTCTCTATCTTACTGTAGTCCTTTCTCCTCTTCAGGATGTACCAGGCTATCCAGGTCATCGTGAAGGTCGGGATGATGTCGATCCCGGGGAGGAGCTCGAACAGTGAGATCAGGCCTATCCAGCTGAAGAAGTAGGCGCAGAAGATGATCCCGGCCACGTCGATGACGTCTCCGCCGACGGGCATCATGAGCATGGGGAAGCCGTACTCGATGAGGTCGAACATGAGGCAGACTAGGAGTGAGCCGAGTTCGTCCCAGTTGAGGCGTACAAGCCAGGGTGCCGAGAGGGTCTTATTGGACGATGGGTTCACCGTATTCCTTCTGGGGGTTGAAGTATAAAAATGAAAAGATGGTACCTGCCTAATCTTAGTCTCTGATGCCCTCTAGGACGCTTATCACGTTCCAGATCCGGGTGCGTGTGTACATGGGCATGTTCGGGTCCTGGGAGATCTGGTCGAGGAGGTCGATGGCGTTTGCCGCCCTGGCGGCGAGGGAGGTGCTCTCGTCAAGCATTAGATCTGAGGCCTGCTTGGCCGTGCGTCTTATGTTTCTCGGAGTCGTGTTGTCCTCCGAGACCCTGTTGAGAATTGACATCGCCTGGTTCGTCTTCTGAATATACTCTTCCTGTTTCTTTGACATATCTTCACATCCTTCATGCACGTAAATTCTGACAATTCGAACTGAATTTTATAATACATCCTCGAAGTATCGATAAAAACCTATCTCTCCAGAAAACGAATATCTCCTATCAGTCATCAGTTGGCTACAGTTTCAACATGTAATTAGGTAGTTCCGCAACGTTCTTCAGCAGGACATCGGGTACCTCCTCCCTCCAGGAGCTCCTCCCTCTGCCGCTGGTGTTGACCCCTATAAAGGCGCAGCCCGAGTTGATGGCGCTCTCAAAGTCCAGGTACATGTCCCCCACGAAGAGCAGCTCATCCATGTCGAGGCCCATCAGCTTAGCCGTGTGGTTCAGCGCCTCCGGGTAGGGCTTGGGCCGCGGGGTCTGCCCCCTGCCGAGGACGACGTCGAAGCAGTCGTAGGCCCCTATCTTCTTCAGCGCCTCCACGGCGTACTCGTAGTGGCTCCTCGTCAGGATCGCGAGCATGTATCCCTGCTCCCTGAGCTCGTGGAGGGCTTGGGATGCTCCCTCTATCTCGTCGACGAGAGGGATGGCCTCAAGCTCGCCCTGGTTCATGAGCTCTTCCATGACGGCGCGTAGCTCCGCCCTCTTCTCCTCGGGCCTCTGCGCCAAGTCCCAGTAGTGCTCGGCCTTCTCCAGGATGTCAACGGTGATCATTGTGGTGGTCAGCACTCCGCTGGGGACGTCGTTCTCCTCCAGGACCTTGATCATGTTCCTCTTCATCTTCCTGAAGTCGATTGTGGAGTATATCAGCGTCCCGTCGAGGTCGAAGACGATGCCCTTGAACTTGCTAGAGGCCATAACGTGCACCCGAAGTATCCGTGAAGTTGATGCCTCTTGATATAACCATTATGGTGGGGCAGAAGAAAAGAGGATAGGGAGTCCTAACGTCTCCTGAAGAGGTTCCTTATGCCGTCGAGCGTGAACCTCGAGGTGAGTATCCTCTCCGTCGAGAAGATGCGGGCCGCGATGTAGAGCACGACGACCGTGAACGCCGTGATGTAGGCTATGTTGCCGATGGCGGCGGAGTAGTTGCCCAGGAAGGCGGCCTTGGAGGCGAGGATGCTGTGGGTGTAGGGGATCGCCAGGAGTATCCACTGCATCGTCGTCGGTAGCATTGTGATGTCGCTGAACATCAGGATCAGGGCGGGGATGAAGATGGGTATGAACAGGATCCCCGTCAGGCTCTGGGCCCCCCTCACGCTGTCGGAGAACACCGAGAGGCAGATGGCGAGGGCGAGGGCTGAGACGAGGGTTATGAATATGTTAATTCCCACGAGGGCTACGCCGAAGGGCTTGAGGCCGAGGCTGAAACCCTCGGTCGTCATGCTCGTCATCTCGGGTGCGAAGGCGAAGGCGGAGTTCATGTAGTAGCCGAATCCCAGCATCGAGGCGATGGCCCCGAAGATCGAGACCAGTATGGAGCCCGCCAGCTTGCCGCTGAGTATCGTCATGCGGCCCACGGGCAGGGTCATCAGGGTCTCCAGGGTCTTCTCCTCCTTCTCCAGCGCGATGCTGGTGGCCGCCATCTGGATGGCGAAGACGAGGGTGAGCATGGTCATCATGGGAAGGGTGATGCTCTGATTCATCACGAGGCTGAAGATAGCCGATGGAGCGACCTCAAGAACGTTCCCCTTGATGATGGAGGCCGAGGTCGTCCGGATCGGGCTCCTGATGGAGTCCGGCTCGGCTACTCCCCCGGATTCAGCGATGTATCCCTCGATCTTGCTGATTGAGAGGTAGTAGCTATAGATGTTGATGAGGCCGCTCACAGCGTTGGGGCTCTCCGTCTCGACGATGGTGAGGCTCTTCAGGTTAGCGTAGAGCTTGAGGTTGGCCTTAACCCCCTGGGTGACGTTGTCCGAGTACCCCTCCCTGATGTATAGGAGGGTGGATGCGTTCGTGTCTTGGAATGCCACGATAGCATCCTCAAGGGACCCTGCTTCGATGGTGTGCACCGTGTTGTCGGTGTAGATGTACTCCAGGAAGGAGTCCACGACAGCGCCCTCGTCCTCGTTGTAGACGGCGAAGGAGGCGGAGGCCATGGCCCTCATCATCGACTGCTGTGAGACGTTCATCGCTGAGCCCATGATGGGATACATGATCAGGGGCATGAGCACGACTCCCAGCAGGATCTTGGGGTCCCTGATGAGCTCCTTTATCTCCTTGACGACGAGGGATCTCAGGTTACCCAAGTTTTGTCGCCTCCATGAAGGCTTCCTCCAGGTTCTCCGCGCTGAACTTGTCCATCAGCTCGGGGGGAGTGCCCACCGCTATGATAACTCCCTCGTCGATGAGGGCAACGCGGTGGCAGAGGTACTCAACCTCCAGCATGTTGTGACTGGATATCAGGGTGGTCACCCCCTGCTTGTCGACGTAGTCCCTTATGGTCTGCCTGACGTGGACGGCGTGGAGGACGTCGAGTCCCGAGGTGGGCTCGTCGAGGATGGCAAGCCTGGGCTTCATCATCAGGGCCCTCGCGAGGAGGAGCCGTCTCTTCATCCCCTTGCTGTAGCCTTTCACCCGGTCATTCAGTCTCTCCTCGAGGCCGGAGATGTACTTCCCCTCCTCCAGCATATCCACGGCGCTCCGATCACCGTTGTCGTAGAACTCGGCCATGAACTCGAGGTACTCATGGCCCGAGAGGTTCTGGTAGGCGCCGGCCTCCTCCGGGAGGTAGCTGATCATCTCCCTGATCTTCACAGGCTCCTTGACGACGTCCAAGCCGAACACCTTGGCATACCCAGCTGTCGGGCTTATCAGGGTGCTTAGGATCCTGAGGGCGGTAGTCTTCCCGGCGCCGTTGGGTCCTATGAGCCCGAAGATCTCACGGTCCTTGACAGAGAAGCTCGCGCCCTTCAGGGCCTCCACGCTGCCGAAGTGCTTCACAAGTGCCTCTACTTCGATGGCGTCATCCATCTAGTTTCACGGTCCATTCAATTCCAGAACGGCTTAATAATTCTATTCAAGGACGGCACCTGTCTCGACATAACCAGTATTGCGGTCTAGCCAAGAAACATCCATTAGAAGCCTGAGCGGAGCACCATCCCTGCCCTCTCACCGGTGTGTGCTCCTCTGTCTACAGTCACCCTGCCGTTCACAATTACGTATTCAATGCCTTCCGGGAACCGGATGGGGTCTTCGTAGGTGGCGGTGTCGATCACGGTCTCGGGATTGAAGATGGTGATGTCGGCGTGGGCACCTGGCTTCAGGACCCCCCTCCCTTTGAAGCCGAATCGCTCAGCGGGTAGAGAGGTCATCTTTCTTACAGCCTCCTCAATTGATAGGACTCCGTCTCTTACGTACCTCCCGAGAACTCTGGGGAAGCTACCGTAGGCCCTCGGGTGCGGTTTCCCGAGGACGATGCCGTCGGTGCAGAACATCTGGATGGGGCTCCTCATTATGGTGCGGATGTCCTCCTCGGACATGCTGAAGCTCACCATGCCCACGGCGTTGCTCTCCTCAAAGACGAGCTCGAAGAGGGCCTCCACGATGTCAATTCCCCTCATCCTCGCTATCTCAGCGAGGCTTTTCCCCTCAAGGTGCTTGTTCCTGTCGGTCTTCACCGAGGTGACGATGGTGTCTCCCCACATCAAGAAGCTCCCGTCTTCGGTCATCTCAGCGTAAACCCTATCCCTCGTCGAGGGATCCCTGAGGCGGTCCAGCATCGCGTCAACGCCTCCCTCGTGCATCCAGCTTGGGAGCCGTGCGCTGAGGAAGGTGCTCCCAGCGGTGTAGGGGTACTGGTCGACGGTGATGCTGAGGCCCGTTTCTCTAGCCTTCTCTATGGCCTCCAGGCCTTGGGCGGATCTTCCCCAGTTCCTCTGCCCCGCTGCCTTGAAGTGGCTGATGTGGAGCTTGACCCCTGAGTTGGCCCCGATGGTGGCGACCTCTTCTATGGACTCCAGGAGCGCGTCCCCCTCGTTCCTCATATGTATGACGAAGACCCCGTCCACATCAGAGACGACCTTGCAGAGCTCCGTCAGCTCCTCGGTGGCGGCGTAGACGCACGGCGGGTAGATCATCCCCGTGCTCAGGCCGTAGGCTCCCTGCCTCAGGGAGTCCCGGAGGAGAGCCTTCATCTCCCCCAGCTCGGGGTCGGTGGGGGGGCGGTCGTCCATGCCCATCGCAGCCAGCCTCAGGTTCCCGTGGCCCACGAGTGAGGCGACGTTCGTGGCGGGTCTGGCCTCCTGGATGGCGTCCAGGTACTCCCCGAGGCTCCTCCAGCTCCAATCGATATCCGGGTCGCCGTTGAGCCCCGAGAGGTAGCTCCTCCAGTTCTCGATATCTTCCTCCCTGATGGGTGCCTCCCCAAGACCATCCTGGCCGACAATCTCGGTGGTGATGCCCTGCATTATCTTCTGCTTGGCCTCGGGCTCGGCGATGAGCATCAGGTCCGAGTGGCTGTGGCTGTCGATGAAGCCGGGTGCAATCACGAGCCCCTTAGCGTCGATCCTCCTCTCGGCCCCTCCACGGATCACCCCGACATCCATAATCTTCCCGTCGGAGACCGCTATATCGCCTATGTAAGACGCCTTACCCGTGCCGTCAACGATCCTGCCACCCTCGATGACCAGATCTACCATGACAAGTGTACAACTACCTTTGAGGTAAAAACAGTATAGCCCCTTCCGGGGCTTGACCGAGCTCTGTCTTGCCTATTTACTGGGGCGCAGGTAGACGCCGTATCCCGGTTTTCCGAGGATCTCTCCGTCCTTCATGATGGCCTTCCCGCGGACGACGGTCGTGATGGGCATCCCTTTCCCCTTCTGCCCCGCGAAGGCGCTGGCCCTCTCCTTGGAGTAGAGGTCCTCCTCGCGTATCTCGAAGCCCTTCTCCAGGTCGACTATGACCAGATCTGCATCTGACCCTGGCATCAGCACACCCTTCCGTGGGTGGAGCTTCAGCATCTTCGCCGGGTTCTCTGAGAAGATCTCGATGAGGCGTTCCAGGGAGATCTTTCCCTCGTTGACCTTGTTGAGCATCAGCGGGAGCGAGGTCTGCACGCCCACCCCTCCGGACGGGGCGTCGAAGATGTTCTTCCAACCCTTCTCCTTCTCCGACTTGGGATAGGGCGCGTGATCGCTGGCAAGCACGCTGATGGTGCCGTCGTTGACCGCTTTCCAGAGGGCGTCTTGGTCCTCGGCCTTCCTCAGGGGAGGGTCGACCTTGGCGTAGGGCCCCCTGGTCTTCATGGCCTCCTCGGTCATGAGGAGGTAGTTGGGCGAGGTCTCTCCGGTCACGGTCCTTCCCATCGACTGGGCCCAGGAGAGGGCCTCGACGGCCCCCTTCGCGGTCATGTGGCAGATGTGGAGGTGGACTCCAGTCCCTCCCGCTAGGATTATGGTCCTCATGGTCGCCTCGGTCTCGGCGATGGCTGGCCTGAACTCGCAGTGGGCGATGGGGTCAACCCGTCCGCTGGCGATCGCCTTCTCCATCCCGCTCTCGACGATGCTCTGGTTCTCGGCGTGGATGAGGCAGGGCAGCCCCAGCTCCCCGATGACCCTGAAGTTGTCCATCATCCAGGCGTCCGACGCCGCCAGCTCCTTGAACCTGGCGATCATGAATGTCTTGAAAGCGACGACCCCGCCAGCCGCCAGTCCCCTCAAGGCCTCTGCGCTGACCTCCCCCGCGCCACCGATGAGGGCGTAGTCCACAAGGGCCTTCGCGTCGGCTATCTTGATCTTCTCCTCGAGGGCCTCCACGGAGGTCACTGAAGGCACCGTGTTCGGCATGTCGACGGCGGTCGTGACCCCTCCAGCCGCCGCAGCGCGTGTCCCGGTCTCGAAGTCCTCCCTCTCGGTGAACCCGGGGTCCCTGAAGTGGCAGTGCATGTCGATCATCCCGGGGAGGACGAGCAGTCCGCCCGCGTCGATGACCTCGTCTGCCTCAGGCGTCTCCCCCTTCATCAGTGAGACGACCTTTCCCTCGTCGATGACGACGCTCCCCTCGTAGAAGCCATATGGTGTGTATACCTTTCCATTCCGGACGACCATGTCAACGGTCAAATGAAACACTCCTACCCAACATCCATACGATGAACGGATATATCTTACGAATGGCGGACCACATTCCGGTTTTAAGTACACAGGGACATATTGAAGAGGAGACCAAAGATGACTGTCAGCCTCGTCGTGAAGAACGCAAAGCTCGTCTCCCCAAGGGGCATCCTGGAGGGGGGCATAGCCGTGGATGGAGGCGTCATCGTCGCCCTGGCGAAGGAGCCAAACCTCCCGGAGGCAGATGTGGTCTTGGATGCAGGCGGGAAGGTCGTACTGCCTGGGATGCTGGACGGCCACATCCACACCATCCTGCCCCCCGAGAACTCTAGCACAGGGACGAAGGCGGCAGCGAAGGGAGGCTTCACCACCATCCTGGAGATGCCCGGGACCCAGATGGGCTGCTTCGACGCCACCGAGTTCGCCCAGAAGAGGGATCTGTTCAAGGCCACCTCCCATGTCGACTTCTGCATCCACGCCGGATGCGCAGAGGGGTACCCCGAGGGGACCCTCACCGAGATGTGGAACATGGGGGCGACGGGGGCGAAGTTCTTCGTCTCCTCAGCCGGACCCAAGTGGCCTCAGACCTTCGACGGCGAGATATACGCCGCCTTCAAGGAGCTCGCTGGGATAGGCGGCCTCGCCCTGGTCCACGCCGAGAACGACGCCCTCCTAAGGTTCAACGAGAAGAGGTTGAAGGAGGCGGGACGGAAGGACTTCGCGGCGCAGCTGGAATGTAGGCCTCCCATAGCCGAGGCCGAGTGCGGCCAGCGCATCATCAGGTACCTCAAGGAGACGGGGTGCAGGGGGCTGATAGTCCACACTAGCCTTCCGGAGACCGTCATGAACGCGAAGAGGGCGAGGGAGGAGGGCGTAGTGGTCAACGTGGAGACCTGCCCCCAATACCTCTACCTGACAGATGACGACGTCCGAGAGAAGGGACCATGGGTCAAGTTCGCCCCGCCTCCACGCGACAAGGAGACCGTGGCACAGACGTGGCGCCTCCTAGAGGCAGGGCTCATCGATACGGTCGCCACGGACCACGCCCCTTACTCCAGGGAGAGGAAGGAGGAGGGGCTGGAGGACATATGGGCGGCTCCCAATGGGATTCCGGGGGTGGAGACTTTCCTGCCTCTGCTCCTCACCGGGGTCAACCAGGGGCGCCTGAGCCTGGAGAGGCTGTCCGCAGTCGTCTCGGAGAACCCAGCCCGCCTGTACGGGATATACCCCAAGAAGGGGGCACTGATTCCGGGCTCCGACGCGGACCTCGTAATAGTTGACATGAAACAGAAATGGACCATCAGGAACGAGGACATGATAACCGCATGCGGCTGGACCCCGTACGAGGGATACGAGGTGCAGGGGGTTGCCGTCCACTCATTCGTGAGGGGTGAACCCGTCCTACAGGACGGAGAGGTGGTCGCTGCTGAGGGTCAGGGGGAGTACGTCCCCAGAATGGATCCCTGACGACGTTCAGGTCCTCAGCGGTCTCTTCCGTGAGGGCCTCCTCTTCAACTGCGTACCGCAGATGGGGCAGATCCCCTCGTCCTGAGGTTTCTCGAAGGTCTTCCGGCATCCCGGGCAGTATGTTTCCCACTTGAACTGGCGCTTGATGCCCTGCGTGGCAAGGCCCTTGAAACTCAAGCCCAGTTCACTCGCCACGTTCTGAACGGAGTAGTCATCTGAGACCACGGTGGTCTCCCACCCCTCTCCCTTCAGCTGAGCTCCTAGGGCAAGGAGCTCGGTATCGGCCTCAGATAATGCGTCCGCCTCCCCCAACTCTCCGATGATTCGCTCAGCCTCGGCTCGATACCTGGGGTCCGGGGATTTCACTGTGATTCGTCCGGCGTCGATGGTGCTGTCTAATCTAAGTTTCCGTATGTCGTCTCGCTGTATCTCATCGCGGACGGATGGAACGGTGTAGTGCTCGGCCTCAACCTCTGCTGCCTCGTAGCCCATAATGAGCGCCGATGTGTCCAGGACTATGGCCTTCACCATGGACGAACCTCTTAGCCTGCGTCAACGTACCTTGCGGAAGATGAGCCGCCTCTCAAGCCTCTCGTAGAAGGGCTTGAACCGTACGAACCTCGTCGTGTGCTTGCTCTTCCAGATCTCCACTGTCGAGAGGGGCTTGATGGGTGCGTACTCTCTCCCGTCTGCGATGACTATCCCTTCCGCCCTGGGCTTGATGAGCTCCACGGTGATCCTGCTGTCCGTGGGGACCACGACGCTCCTGAAGTAGCTGTAGGGGCAGATCGTGGTGAGTATCATCGCCTCGACCCCGGGCTTGACTATGGGGCCACCGGCGGAGAGGTTGTAAGCCGTTGAGCCCGTCGGCGTGGCGACCATGGCGCCGTCCGCCTGGATATCCATTATGTGGACGCCATCGATTCTAAGGCGCATGTCCAACATCTTGGAGGGCATGGATGAGGAGATGAGGACCTCGTTCAGGGCGTCGGGGTAGGTGTCATCCGTGTCAAGGCTCTTGGATGCCACCTTGATGCACTCCTCGACGCCGTAGTCGCCCATCAGCATGTTCTCAAGGGCGGCCTCTACCTCGTCGGGGTACACCTCGGTGAGGAAGCCCCTGCTCCCCATGTTGACGCCGAGGATCGGGATACCTGGGTCGTTCAACAGCATGGCGGTCCTCAGGATGGTCCCGTCACCGCCGATGGTCACCATGAAGTCAGCGTCGATCCTCCCCAGATCCGTGTTCTCCACCGGGGAGTCCATCATCAGGGCGGTGTCGGTCTCGACGATGGTCTCGACCCCCTTGGATTCGAGGAATCGCACCACTTTTCCAACGACCTCAGCAGCTTGCTCCTTGTCCGGGCGGGAAACGATGCCGATCCTCATATTGATCACCGTAGCAGTGTCCTTCTTCCCTTAAAATTGATCTATTCACCTACTCCGGGTCCAGCCGTGCTCACCGATGAGGGGTACGTAGGAGACCTTCATGAGCGTCCTCATGCTTGTTTTTCCGTCCCCGTCCTTCTCCATGAGCACGAGGTCCTGCCCGAAGACACTGTAGCTGCTCCCCACGGGAGCCATGAGCTTCCCGGGGGATCCTAACTGCACAACGAGGGGCTCCGGGACCTTTGGGCAGGCTGCTGTGACGCAGATGGCGTCGTATGGAGCCTTATCTTCGTATCCTAGGGAGCCGTCTCCCAGCACGAGGATGATGCCTCGATATCCTGTCCTGTCCAGGTTAGCTTGGGCGAATCGGTACGTTATCTCGTTTATCTCCACGGAGACAACGAGCCCTGATTCGCCCACGAGCTCCCTTGCCAGCGCCGCCCCGTATCCCGAGCCCGCCCCGATCTCCAGGACCCGGTCCCCCTCCTTCAGGCTGAGGGGCTCGTAGAAGATGGGGTACATGTACGGTGCCGAGATTGTCTGGCCTCCGTCGCCGGGTATCGGGAAAGGTTTGTCGACGTAGGCGTAGCTGGCGTAGATTGGGTCCATGAACTCCTCACGGGGCACCCTCATGACAGCCTCCGCCATCGCCTCCGAGCTGATGTACCCTGACTTCATGTAGCGCTGGACCATCTGCCGCCTCTGCTCGGAGAAATCGGGCATTGGAATCCTGAGAAGAAAAGGGAAGGTGTATGAATATAATGGTTAGGAGGGTCAGGTGATGACCCCGGCCTTCCTGAGGTCGACGACCTGCTCCTTCGAGTACCCAAGCAGCTTGGTCAGGACCTCCTCGTTGTGCTGCCCCAGGGTGGGCGCCGGGAGCCTGATGCTCGCCGGGGACTTCTCCAGCTTCACCGGGAA
Source organism: uncultured Candidatus Bathyarchaeia archaeon (assembly GCA_964405275.1). GTDB lineage: Archaea > Thermoproteota > Bathyarchaeia > TCS64 > TCS64 > BS750m-G28. The sequence continues at coordinate 25,681 of CAYONH010000003.1, forward strand.
GCCCGGAGACCTCACCAGCCCGGCTGCCGGATGCTCCACCTCCGTGATGATCTCCCTGGCCTTCACGTGGGGGTCCTCGAGCATCGACTCTATGTCGTAGACAGGGGCCACGGGCACCGACTGGGGCGCAAGCGCGTTTACGATGTCCATGGTCGTGTTGGACTCCGCCCACTCCTTGAGCTCATCCGTGGTCTCGAGGCTCTCCACCCCCATGCCCCTCTCGAGGCGGGTCCTCATGTGGGGGTCGGCCGCTATGTAGACCCACCCGTCGAGCGTCTTGAACATGCCAAAGGTGCTCAGGGCGATCGTCGGCCTATCCATAGCGGGCTGAGGGTGGTCCACCCTCATGGTGTGCCTCGTGATCCCGACGCCCGTCTGAGCGATCATGGTGTCGAGCTGAGCCACGTCCACGAGCTGCCCCTCCCCCGTCCTGTCCCTGTAGCGTATCGCGCCTAGGATGGCGATCACGCCCCAGAGCCCCGGGTCGAGGTCTCCGTGCCACTCAGCAGGTCTAAGAGGAGGGCCCTCAGGATCGACTCCCCTGCCTGTGAGCCAGTACCACCCCGCCATGGCTGACGCGATGGGGGCGAAGCTGGCGCGGGGCATGTACGGCCCGGTGAGCCCGAAGCCGCTCAGGGAGGCATATATGATGTCAGGCTTCACCTTCTTGACGGCCTCATAACCCAGCCCAAGCTTGTCCATGGTCCCCCTCTTGAAGTTCTCGACTATTACGTCGCTCTTCTCGGCGAGCGCCATGGCGATCTCCAGGGCTTTGGGCTCCTTCAGGTTCAGGGTCACCCCCTTCTTGTTCCTGTCCAGGTAGAGGAAGACGGAGCTCATCCCGCCGTATAGGGGGGCGTACATCCTCGCCATCTCGCCCCACGGAGGCTCCACCTTGATCACGTCCGCCCCCATGTCCCCCAGGACCATCGTCGTGTAGGGGCCGAAGTAGACGTGGCTGAAATCTAATATCCGGATATCGTCAAGCATTCCCATTGCATAATCACCAGTCCAGATGGGACCACTTCCATATAAAATAAGTTTTATGTGGAGTGCGATCAGTTATTTATGAGAGTAAGAGGGTCCCCGACCGATGAGCGATAAGTTCGTCGACCGTGTCAAAGACTTCCTCCTCGAGGCCATTGAGGGCTACAGGATAGGAAGGGAACGTTTCGGCATCTATTGGACGGTCTTCACGGTCTCGATGATCTTGTTTTCAGTCATACTAATTCTATTCGCGATCATTGTAGCTGTCCTATACCTATAGAGAAGCCTAGGTCGAGGTTACCTTCCACAGTTTGTCTCCCACGTAGTGGATGCTCTTGACTGCTTTTCCCTTGGGCATCTCCCTCATTTCCTCCGAAGGGACCAGGGCGACCCCCACAGCCAGTGACTTTCCGTGCCTCTCGTCCCTCACGATGACGAGATCGCCCTTTCCGAACTCTCCGTCGATGCTGGTGATACCCGGTGACATCACGTCGGCGCCGTTGCAGACGTAGGGGATGGCCCCCATATCCACCAGAACTGAAGGCAGGCCCTCGACGCTCTCATTCAATAGGGTGGGAAATAGGACCTCATCTCTCCTCGCAAGCATGATGTCTCCGTCGATGATGAAGACAGTCATGCCGTCCTCGGTCTTGGCCTGTATTATTGAGTTGGTCTCGTCCCGTAGGAGGCCACCGGCTTCGTCTTTCAATCTCCTGACGTCTTTGCGGCGCATAGTACGCCGTTTTACGAGTTTAGGACCCGAAATATCCCCCATAACACACCATCAACTGACAAAGCTAATAAGCAGATGAGAGCACTAACCTTTTGGACGACCCTATATATGGTACTTGAGGGTTTCCGATGGTAGGTATCTCAATGAGAGGCGTCATCGACAAGATCATAGGCAAGAGTGAAGAAACCGCTGTAGCTCCGAGCGAGACGTACATCAAGGCGATTCCTCTGAAGGCGTATGAGGACGTCGACATTATTAAGTCCGAGGTGAGGGCGGGGAACATCGTCATCACCAACGTCTCGCCCTTGGCCAAGCAGAACATCGACGACGTCAAGCGGGCCATCAACGAGCTCAACGAGTACGCCGTCCTCATAAAGGGGGACATAGCCCGCCTCGGAGAGGAACGGGTGATACTGACCCCGAAGAGCGTCAAGATCTGGCGAGCCTGATCTAATAATTCTAGGCGAGTAGGAAGGTCTCAAGCATCCCAGGGCTGAATCCCTTCACGCCCCTCATCTTCGAGATGGTCCTGGCCATGTTTACGGTCTTGGACTCCTCGCCGTGGACCATGAACACCCTCCTGGGCGTGGGCCGCATCTGTCTCACGTAGTTGATGAGCTGGTTCCTGTCGGAGTGACCAGAGAAGCCCTCGATGGTGTGCGTCGAGAGCTTCACGTTGGTGATCTCCATCTTCCCGTCCCTGCTGTAGGTCTGGACCGACCTCAGCCCAGCCTGGAGCCTCTGGCCCATGGTCCCGTTGACCTGGTAGCTCACGAAGATGAGGCCGTTCTCATCCCAGGGGGCGAGGCGCTTGAAGTACTCTATGACGGGGCCCCCCTCCATCATGCCGGCCGTGGCCATTATGATGCAGGGGCCGCCCTCTGCGATCTCGTCCCTTCTGTCGTGCTGCTTGACTACCGTGAAGTAGTCGGACTCGAAGGGGTTCCTGCCCTCCCTGAGTATCAGGTCCCTCAGGTTGGACGAGAGGTAGTCCGGATAGGCGGTGTGGATCCCCGTCGCCTCAGAGATCATCCCCTCGATGTAGACGGGGACCTCTGTGAGCTCACCCTCCTCCATGTACCTGTTGATGACCATCAGTATCTCCTGGGCCCTCCCGACGGCGGGGACTGGGATGATGACCTTCCCGTTCTTGAGGATGCTGTTGGCGATGTCAACGAACATGGCGTCGGTGTTCGCCCTGGGCGGGGTGACGTTGTCCGGGGCTCCGTAGGTGCTCTCCATGATGAGGGTCTCGACCCTCGGGAAATCGGAGATCGCGGGGGCCAGGAGCTCCGTATGGCCGTACTTGAAGTCCCCAGTGTAGACGACGTTGTGCAGCCCCCGTCCGATGTGGAGGTGGACCATTGAAGAACCGAGGATGTGGCCCGCGTTGTGCAGCGTCAGGCGTATGTCGGGCGATACGTCCGTCACCTCCCCCCAGGAGAGGGGTATCGTCCTCACTATCACCTCACGTATGTCGTCGGCGCCGTACGGGGGAACACGCCCCTCCTTGGTCATGACGTCCAGGTAGTCCCCCTGGAGCAGGGTCATGAGGCTGGCGGTGGGCGCCGAGCAGTAGACCGGCCCCTTGTATCCGTACTTGTATAGGTAGGGCAGGAAGCCGCAGTGGTCCAGGTGGGCGTGGGTGATTACCACGGCATCAAGGCGGTTCAGATCGAACTCCTCGACGTCGATCCTGGGGAAGGCCTGCAGGGGCCTGTTGGTGCCGGGGTTGATCCCGCAGTCTAGGAGGACGCTGCTCTCTACTGTGCGTATGAGTATGGCGGATCTGCCGACGTGCTTGCTGCTCCCCAGGAAGGTCACGCGGACGTCCCGGGATTGAGTGTACATAGGCCTGAAGATGGACTCCCCGGTCTCCCTGAGGAACCTCTCCCTCTCCGTGCTCTTCGAGTAGAGGTATCCCCGGATCTGCTTGATGGTGAGGCTTGGGATCGGGGGCGACCTGACGACGTTGGGGGTCCAGTGAGTCTTCTGGACTATCTCCAGGAGGTTAGATCCCCCCTTCCCTATGGCGACCCCAGGCCTCTCCACCTCGAGGGTCACCTCCCCCAGGGCGGGATCGAAGTAGCACTGCACGAGGCCCGCCTCCTCGAAGATCTCCTTGATCACGTTCTCGGCCTCGTTCTCGTTCGCCCTCACTGAGGGGTCGGAGCGGATAACGATCCGTTTCTTGATCTTACCAGCGATATCCGCCACGATGTGGCTGTTCTCCTGGAGGACCTCGGGCTTCTTCGTGTAGATGGCCAGACGTGGGCCCTCGAACTCTATCCTGGTTATACCTATCTCAGTGGGGATGTTCTCGAAGATAGTGTTCCTTATCTCGGCGAAGGAGATCCCTTGGGTCGTATGCATCGGGAATCTAACTCTCTAGTAGAGCGATCTTCTCCTCTTCAGATAGCTCCTTGAAACCGTCTGAGGTAATCACGGCGACATCGAAGTTGTCACCGCTGGCGACGTCCCGCTTCATAGCGGAATCCACCGCCTTGACCACGATGGGCGCCATGTCCGCGACCGTGCTGTCCTCCTTGTATCTGTCCTCGAGGACTCCATAGGCGAACGGAGAGCCGGAGCCCGTGGAGACCATCGTCTCCTCGGTGAGACTTCCATAGGGGTCAAGGTTGTAGACGTGGGGCCCGGTCAGGTCTACGCCCCCTATGAGTGCCTGAAGCGGAAGGGGAGCCCCCACCTCCCTGTTTGAGAACAGGATGTTGGAGACGAGCATCGCGGCCGCCGCCACGGGCATGGGCCTGCCCTTCTCGAGGTTGTAGAGCTTGGCGTTCACCTTGAGGATGTCGACTACCCTCTGCGCCGCGGCCACCCCTCCGGCGATGGTCATCGCCAGCTGGTCCGTGATCTGGTACACCTTCTTGGCGTGTTTACTCGCTACGTAGCTGCCCATGGTGGCCCTAGTGTCAGTTGCCATGATTACGCCGTCGTTACAGACAGCCGCAACCGTGGTAGTCCCCTTGTATTCACCTATCGTATTTTCCATCTCAGTATCCTCAGATCGGGTACGAATGATAGTAATCCTAGAAAGGAAAACCAAGTAAGATAAAAATGTCTCCTTTAAAAACCTTTCTTGGATTGAAAAAAGCGATATATCAAATTTTCCCCGTGTGGAGGCGACGAAAAAGGCTTATTATCATGATGCGTAGTGCTTAACAAGCTGGTGCGAATTGAACCACGTCCACAGGATCGATCTGCCCCGCATAGTGCTTGTTGGACAGGGCGTAGTCGATTCAATAGGCGACGTATGTGGAGAACTGGCCATCGAGAGGCCCCTCATAGTGACCGGTAAGAGGACATACGAGATAGCAGGGGGAAGAGCCAAGGCGATCCTGATGAAAGAGGGGTTCAGCGTAGAGCTGACGTATTGTTCTGCAGCGGATCTGGCCACAGTGGACAGGGTCAGGAAGGAGGCCGAGGTTATGGGGGCTGACGCCATTCTGGGCGTTGGAGGAGGGCGGACGATAGACGTCGCTAAACTAAGCGCCTTCAAGAGCGACGCTTTCTTCATAAGCGTCCCCACAACGGCCTCCCACGACGGCATAGCGAGCAGCTCCGCATCCATCAAGGGCTTTGACAAGCCATACTCAGTTAAGGCCAAGTCTCCTATAGCCGTCCTCGCGGACTCGAACATCATCGAGGAGTCGCCCTACAGGTTCACTGCCAGCGGTTGCGGTGACATAGTCGGGAAGGCCGTCTCTGTCCAGGACTGGAGGATGAGCCACGACGTGAATGGTGAGTACTACGGTGAGTACGCCGCTAGCCTGGCCCTCATGAGCTCCAACCTCATCATGAGGAACGCCCTCCTCATCAGGGAGCGCCTTGAGGAGGGCTACAGGACGCTTCTGGAAGCCCTCGTGAGCTGCGGTGTCGCGATGAGCATAGCCGGCAGCAGCAGACCCTGCAGCGGATCTGAGCACCTCTTCAGCCACACCCTCGACGTACTCGCGCCTGGAGCGGCCCTCCACGGCGAGCAGTGCGGGGTGGGCGCGATCATGATGGCGAAGCTCCACGGTCTCGACTGGCGTGAGCTGAAGGAGAGCCTGAGGATAATCGGGGCGCCGACGACGGCCGAGGAGCTAGGTGTGGGGAAATCCACAGTCGTGGAGGCACTCGTGAAGGCGAGGGAGATAAGGCCGGATAGATACACCGTGCTGGACACCGCGAACCTGACGCCTGAAACGGCGGAGCTCCTCGCCTCGGAATGCGGTGTAATATAGAGCTGTGCCCGGAAAGGGGGCGAAATTCACAGACTAATGTTTATTAGCTGCAAGTTCCCCTTCTTTTTGGATTATCAAGGGTGGATTCCACTTTGGCCTCCGTGCAGTTGAAGGTATCTGAAGCGAAGCAGCAGAGGGATGTGGGGAGGAGTATAGCCCGAATAGACTCCGAGACCATGAAGTCCCTCGGCGTAACGGTAGGAGACGTTATCGAGATTACTGGCAAGAAGGAGACAGCCGCCAAGGCCTGGCCGGCTTACCCAGAGGACCAGGGGCAGGGGCTCCTCAGGATAGACGGCTTCATCCGGAAGAACTCCGGCGCGTCCATTAACGAGTTCGTCTCGGTGAGGAAGGCAGAGGCGGAGTACGCCGTCTCCATCAAGCTGGCTCCCGTCGATATCCGCATCAGCGTCGACAACGACTTCGTCAGGTTCGTCAAGGACCGCCTCATCGACAGGCCTGCCACGAGGGGGGACACGCTCCTCATCATGATGCTGGGCCACTCTGTTCCCTTCCTCGTCGTCAACACGAGGCCCAACGGGATAGTGAAGATCTCCCCGACCACGGAGATCTCGATCATGAGCGAGCCGGTCCCCGAGATGGAGATGCCAAGCAGGACCACCTACGAGGACATCGGCGGGCTGGACGAGGAGATCCGGCGTATCCGGGAGATGGTGGAGCTGCCCCTGAGGCACCCCGAGATCTTCCAGAGGCTGGGGATCGACCCGCCAAAGGGGGTTCTTCTCCACGGGCCGCCTGGCGGGGGCAAGACCCTCCTAGCGAGGGCCGTGGCCAACGAGTCGGACGCCAACTTCTACGCCATCAACGGCCCTGAGATCATGAGCAAGTTCTACGGCGAGTCCGAGGCACGGATGAGGAAGATGTTCGAGGACGCCGAGAAGAACGCTCCCAGCATCCTTTTCATAGACGAGATAGACGCCATCGCCCCAAAGAGGAGCGAGGTCACCGGAGAGGTCGAGCGCAGGGTGGTCGCCCAGCTCCTGGCCTCCATGGACGGCCTCAAGGGGAGGGGGAACGTCATCGTCATCGGGGCCACCAACAGGCCCGACGCCATCGACCCAGCACTAAGGAGGCCGGGAAGGTTCGACAGGGAGGTCGAGATAGGCATCCCAGACAGGGATGGTCGCTTTGAGATCCTCCAGATCCACACCCGAGGGATGCCCCTCGCCGAAGACGTGGAATTGAAACAGATCAAAGATATAACCCATGGCTACACGGGCGCGGACCTGGAGGCCCTGAGCAGGGAGGCCGCCATGAAGGCCCTCCGCAGGTACCTGCCCCAGATCGACCTCGAGGATAAGAGGATACCCCACGAGGTCCTGGACAAGATGGAGGTCACGAACCAGGACATCCTAGACGCCTTCCGCGAGGTCACCCCCACGGCGATGCGGGAGGTATACATCGAGGCACCGAACGTGCCCTGGACCGATGTAGGCGGCCTAGAGAAGGTCAAGCAGAGCCTCAAGGAGGCCGTGGAGTGGCCTCTCAAGAACCCAGAGATGTTCAAGCGCCTCGGCATCACACCGCCCAAGGGGATACTCCTCTACGGACCCCCTGGCTGCGGGAAGACCCTCCTCGCAAGGGCTGTGGCCACCGAGTCAGAGGCCAACTTCATCTCCATCAGGGGACCAGAAATATTCAGCAAGTGGGTGGGAGAGTCCGAGAAGGCCATCAGGGAGATATTCAGGAAAGCCCGCATGGCAGCGCCCTCCATCATCTTCTTCGACGAGTTCGACGCGCTGGTGCCAAGCAGGGGCGCAGGCGGGGACTCCAGGGTCACGGAGCGGGTGATCAGCCAGCTCCTCACGGAGATCGATGGGCTCATGACTCTGCAGAACGTCCTCGTCATCGCCGCTACCAACAGGCCTGACCTCATCGACCCCGCCGTCCTCCGCCCGGGGAGATTCGACAGGCGGGTCTACGTCCCTGCGCCAACGGAGGAGGCACGCCTCAAGATACTGGAGATCCAGACCAAGGACATGCCCCTGGATGACTCCGTGTCGATCACAGACCTTGCCAGGAGGATGGTGGACTACTCCGGTGCCGATATCGAGTCGGTGGCGCGGGAGGCGGCCATCCACGCATTAAGGCGGAGCACCGAGTCCAGCACCGTGACACTGGCGGACTTCGAGGACGCATTGGCTGACACCTCTCCCTCAATCACCTCCGACATGGAGCGGTGGTACGCCGACATCTCCAAGACCATGAGCCAGCGCGAGAAGCCTCCGATGGCCATCGCGTAGGTGATGTATGTGAACGAACGCCTGGTAACATCGACCGTCGTGGACGCCCTGGGCAGGGACGGGGCCCTCTACGTGAACGACCTCTACAAGTCGGTCCACATGCTGCACAGCGACATGGAGAAGGGGGCCTTCGAGGAGATCCTCATGCTCATGGAGCTCCAGGGCCTCCTCAGGGTCTACAAGATGCCCCGGGGGAAGCGGAAGGCAGAGCTCACCAAGGGTTGAGATTTGGGAGTCAAACTCGGAGGCCTCCTTGAGGCCAAGAAGGTTGCCATCGAGGACCTCGCTGGACGCCAAGTAGCCTTCGACGGACACAACATCCTCTACCAGTTTCTAGCCAGCATCAGGGGACGCACGGGGGAGCCCCTGAAGGACAGCCAGGGCCGGGTGACGAGCCACCTCAGCGGCCTCATCTACAGGAACTCCAACCTCATCGAGGCCGGAGTACGGATAGCGTACGTCTTCGACGGGACGCCCCACAGCTTCAAGAGGAAGGTCATCAGGGAGAGGCAGCAGGTCCGCAGGGTGGCACGGCGCAAGTACGAGACCGCCGTTAAGGACGGGAAGCCGGAGGAGGCTCGGAGGTACGGGCAGGCGTCAGTCTCGGCCACGACGGATATAGTCGCCGACGCGAAGAGGCTGCTCACTTTAATGGGTGTCCCGTGGGTGCAGGCACCCGGGGAGGGGGAGGCCCAGTCGTCTTACATGGCCCTGAAGGGGGATGTCTGGGCCTCCGCTAGCCAGGACTTCGACTGTCTCATGTTCGGAGCCCCCAGGCTTCTGCGTAACCTCTCCATCACCGGGCGGAGGAAGCTTCCCCGGAAGAACGTCTACATCAAGATCGAGCCTGAGCTGCTGGAGCTTGATAGGCTCCTCCATGAGACGGAACTCACCCGGGAGCAGCTCATCGACGTCGGCATTCTGGTGGGTACCGACTACAATCCGGATGGTATCAAAGGGGTCGGCCCCAAGACCGCCCTCAAGCTCATTAGGGAGCACGGTAGCATCGAGGGGGCGCTGCCCCACATCAAGAACGCCGAGTTCCCCCACCCCGTCGACGAGATGAGGGAGCTATTCCTCAACCCCAGGACCACCGACGACTACACGCTGGAGTGGAGGGAGCCGGACAGGGCGGGGATAATCGCCTTCCTCTGCGGTGAGCGCGACTTCAGCAGGGACCGGGTCGTCAAGGCTGTGGAGAAGATAGAGAGCGGAACCAAGAAGTCCAAGGGCAGGGTGACCTTGGAGCGTTGGTTCCAGCCCTCGTGATGGGCCTTCCTACTCAGGTTGGAATTTTATAAAGCTCGCGCCAAGGCTTCAAGCTTTTATCGGTGTAGGTCGGGTTAGTAGGGAGTGACCCTTGAGCGGTGAGATGTCGCGCTCCCTGAAGCTTTTGCTCGTCGTACAGCTGCTCCAGGGCTTCCGAGGGGGGATCATCTCCCCAATCCTGGCTCTTTTCATCAGGAGGCAGGGGGTCTCCGTGACCCAGCTGGGCCTGCTAGGTACCGCCGGGATGATGGGCTGGCTCATCTTCGAGCCTCTCTCAGGGGTGATCGCAGACAGGGTCAAGAAGAAGTACATGCTCGCCTTCGGCGTCGTGGCCTCCACCGCCATCTACGCTCTGTACCCGATGGCCAGCGAGATCTGGCATTTCGCCCTCCTCGCCTTCGCCATGTCATCTGTTATGTCCTTCTACTCGATATCTGTGAAGTCCCTTACCGCGGAGCTCCTGCCCACCTCCGGACGGGGGAGGGCCTACGGGAGATTCCTCGCAGCCATCTCGATCGGGGGGATCGCCGGCCCATTCGTTGGAGGCTACTTGGCCGACGCTCTGGGCTACTCCATCCCGTTCTACCTCTCGGCTGCTGTGGGCCTCGTCTCGCTGGTAGGCATCTTTCTCCTAAAGCATGAGAGTGGAGCTCAGGAGGTTTCGGAGGATGCCTCGGATAGTGGCGGCATCATGTCGAGGCCAGTGATGACGATATTCCTGGTCCGCGGTCTCTACTTTTTCGACCTCGTCTTCAGGCAGAACTTCCTCCCCGTCTACCTCAACGAGAGCCCCGCAATAGGGGCCTCCGAGACGGAGATCGGGGCGTACATGAGCATCCTCCGCGTTATGTCGGCCCTCTCACAATCCTTCCTCGGAGACGTCATCGACAGGGTGGGGTGCAGGGTGGTCATAGTCTCGAGCCTCGGGCTCGGGGGGCTCGGCTATCTTGGGCTCCTCGCTTTGAGGGGGGTCTTCCCTCTGTACGTGCTCGGGGTCTTCCAGGGGGTGTTCATGGCTGCGGCGAACATGGGGATGATGATCCACCTGATGGACGTCATGCCCGCGGGGAGGACGGGGATGGTGATGGGGCTCTACTCGGAGGCTGAAAACGTGGGTGGCATGATAGCCGCCCCCTCCCTGGGCTACGTCTATGACTCCGTGGGCTCGGCGTACTCGGTGCTCTACGTGGTGGGGGCATTGATGCTAAATGCACTGCTTTCTGCTCTCTTGATAAAGAAAAAGAGGGCGACCGTCGAGGTCATTGGCGAAATTACTTGAATAGAATGATCATGCCTAATGTGAGGCAAAAGAATAGCAGCTGTATTATGATAGCTGGCATCACGTCTGACAACTCTCCTTCTCTAGAGTCAGGTTCGACCGTCAACGCTCTCCCTCCGGCGTGTTGACCGTTTTAACCCGATACGGTAAGCTCATGCGTGCTTTTCCTCCGGAATT
>CAYONH010000004.1:0-14267 GCA_964405275.1 uncultured Candidatus Bathyarchaeia archaeon
AGAGCTCATGGAGGAAGACAGCCAAGGCACTCACCTCCGAGTGAGGCTGAGACGTAACAGCCACATTCCAATCCGCCAGACCGTAGACCTCACCGGGAACCTTAGCCCCGCCCACGACCACGAGGAGATCTGAACGGCAGTCCCTGATCTCAGAGACCACATCCTGGAGGGGGAGCCCGTACATGGTGAGATGCACAACCCTCCCGGAGGCCCCCCACTCCCGAACCTCGGACCTCCAGCTGTCCGAGAACCTGAGGTCAAAGGATCCTCCCCACTCAGAGACCACGTCGCTGATCGTCTCCTCAAGAACCTCATCACGCTTCCCCGTGTAGACAGCCCCGGAGGCCCCGAAAGCCCGAGCAGCAAGGATCAGGTGAGTCGTCACCCGCTTATCTCGTTCAGGACGATGCCCCAGCCTCAGAACGCGAACGACCATAATCACAGAAAGTATGGGGTTCCCCCTTAGAAAACTAGTCCTATAATGACAATACATAGAGTAGGCTCGGAAGAGATAAAACCCCTAGAGCCACCTAAAAATGAGGAAGCAGAATGCCCTCGAAAATCAGTTACCCCCTCATACTGGTCAACCTGAAGACATACAGGGAAGCCATGGGGAGAAAGGCCGTGGAGCTAGCAGAGATAGCCGAGAAAGTACACAATGCAACAGGGGTCTGCATAGCCGTCGCCCCGCAGACCGTGAACATCCCCCCCATCATTAAGGCCACCGGCATCCCCGTGTTCGCCCAGCACATCGACCCTGTAGGACATGGGAAGTACACCGGCCACATCCTCCCCGAGGCAGTGGCGGAGGCGGGCTGCGCAGGCACGCTCATCAGCCACTCCGAGCGGAGACTCAGGCTGGAGACCATCAAGGCGACCATAGACAGGGCGAAGGAGGTAGAACTCACCCAGGTCGTCTGCGTCGACACGATAGCGAGAGGCCGGCAGGTGGCCCCGTTCAGCCCAGAAGCGATCGCCATCGAGCCCCCCGAGCTCATAGGGACCGGAACCCCCGTCTCCAAGGCCAAGCCGGAGATAGTCTCAGGCTCCGTCGAGGAGGTCCACAAGGTCAACCCGAAAATAAAGGTCCTCTGCGGCGCAGGCATCACAAGCGGAGAAGACGTCACCGCAGCCCTCAGCCTGGGAGCCGAGGGAATCCTCGTGGCGAGCGGCGTCGTCAAGGCTGAGAGCCCATACGAGAAACTCCGGGAGCTGGCCAACGCGATGAAGGCCTAGCCAAGTCACTCCAGGGACTCGACGACGGACTCGATGAGCGCCCTGTGCTCCCCGATGAGCTCGTCCACCCTCTCACCCGACCCCGCCTCAGCGTACAGCCTGAAGATCGGCTCCGTCCCGCTGGGCCTCACAAGGATCCAGCTCCCATCGGGGTAGCCCAGCTTCAATCCGTCGACGGTCTCGACCCTCGGGGCCTCAACGGAGCCCCTCAGAGCCTCCAGAACCCGCCCCTTAACCTCATTCGGACAGGAAACGCGGTCCTTCCCCTGAGAGTACTGAGGCAGTTCCCCGAGGAGCTCAGAGAGGGGCCTCCCGCTCCGGGCCATGATCTCGAGGACCAGGGCCATCGCCATAGTCCCGTCGCGGACCTGGAGGAGGGGGCCGTACATGATGCCGCCGTTCTCCTCACCCCCGAGGACGATGCCGGAGTCCACCATGGTCCGCGAGACGTCGACGCTCCCCACCCTCGTCCACACCACGCTGCCGCCACCCTCCGAGACCACGTCCTCTATGACCCTGGAGGAGCTCACAGGCGTCGCCACATCGGTCCCCGGATTCCTGGAGAGGAAGTCCCGGGCGACAAGGGCGAAGGAGCGGTCACCCCAGTGAACCTCCCCTCCCTCGTCCACGAAGATCGACCTATCCCCGTCACCGTCAAAGGCGACCCCCACGTCGGCCCCGGAGGCCTCCACCAGCGCCCTCAACCCATCCAGGTTATCGGGCCTGGGCTCAGAGTCCCTCCCCGGGAACCTGCCGTCAACGTCGACATTAACGGTGTGAACCTCGCACCCGAGCTCCACGGCCACCGAAGGAGCGATCAGCCCGGCGACGCCGTTCCCCGGATCCAGAGCCACACTCAGGCCGGCACCCCTCACAGCGTCCACGTCAACGTGGCTCAGGACAGCCCTCCGGTACGGCTCCAGGGCCTCAAGGGAACGCACATCACCGATCCCATCCCAGGAGCAGAGCTCAGGCCCCCCTCCGAAGAACAGAGCCTCAATCTCATCCTCCCGCCCCCGGGAGACCTCCACCCCATCCGAGGCCACCACCTTAACCCCGTTGAACTCAGGAGGATTATGGGAGGCCGTGACCATGAGCCCCCCATCAAGCCCGAACTCCCTCACAGCGAACTGCAGCGCCGGAGTCGGAAGCATCCCGGCATCATGGACACTGCACCCAACCGAAAGAAGCCCACAGATAACCGCATCCCGAAACATGGGACCACTCGTCCGACCATCCCTCCCGACGGCGACCTCCCTCCCCAGGGAGTGACCGACGGAGGCAGCCAGCCGAGTAACCAAATCCACCGTAAGATCCTCGTTAACGACCCCTCGGACCCCATTGGTCCCGAAGAGCCGCCCCATCACATCACCTGACCGGGCTCAAGGATGCTCTCGGAGACCGTCTTCGAGGGGCAGATGGAGACCCCCTGGGTGATGGTGACGCCATCAGAGATCGTCGCGTAGTCCCCGATGAGGCTGCCCGACTCGATCTTCACCCATCGCTCGATGCTCGCATTCTCACCGATGATGGCGTTCCTGATCGAGGAATAGTCGCCGATGGTGGCCCCCGGGAAGATGATGGATCTCTCGATCCTGCATCCCTGCCCAATCTGAACGTGGTCGGAGATGGATGTATCCGGGCCTATAACGGAATTTGCGCCGATCAGTACACCGTTCCCCAGACTGAAGGGCTCCAAGACCGTCGCCGTCTCATCCACAACACAACCCTCACCTACAGCAGAGCCGTTGAGCTTCTCAAGAACCAGATGGTTGGCCTCAAGATACGCATCCGGGACCCCGATGTCAACCCATAACCCACGGACCTCATGCCCATAGAGCTTACCCTCTTTCGCTAATAGGGGAAACACCGCTTTCTCTGTGGAGACTTTCCCATCAGGTATATAGTCCAGCACCTCTTTGTCAAGGACATAGATGCCTGCGTTTATCAGGTTGCTCGGAGCGGTACCAAACTCGGGCTTCTCAACGAAGCGCTGGACCTTATCGTCACCATCCAGCTCCACAGCACCATAGCGGCTCGGGTCGGGCACTCGGATAAGAGCGATAGTCGCTAAGCCCCCCTTCCTCTTATGGTGCTCAATCAATTGACCGTAGTCGATGTCGGAGATGACGTCACCATTCAACACGAGGAAAGGCTCACCATCAACGAGAAGCTCAGCAGCCTTCTTGATTGGCCCACCGGTCCCAAGGGGCCTGTCCTCTCTCGAATAGATGATGCCGAGATCAAACTTCGTGGGACCGAAATACCTCACAAGGGCCTCCGCCATATAGTTTACAGCCAGGACAACCGTGTCCACACCACTGCTGGCGAGGTTCTTGAGGGTCCAATCGAGCATAACTTCATTTGCTAGGGGAAAAAGCATCTTCGGGCGGGTGCAGCTCAATGGCCTCAGCCTCGTGCCGAACCCCCCCGCAAGAACGAGGGCCTTCAAATCATTCACCGTCTGTAGAACACCATGTGAAACGGCTTAAGAAACTTTTGAATTCACAGCGTCACTCTATGAGGTAGCTCAGTTTCTTATCGAGCGATTCGGTCTCAAACCGCTCATACCGCTCCAGAGAGCCCAGATCGTACCAGAAAGCTTCGCTGATGTAAGGCAGGACAGGTATACCTTTCTCAATCAGGTAGGGAATAACATCCCCCATTATGTCAAAAGACTCCTTGGGATCCATCTCGTGAAGACGCTTCAACTCCTCCAACACTGAACCGCTGAAAACCAGCATACCAACGCTCACAGGGAGCTCAAGTTCAGGTTTCTCGATGAACTTAGAGATGAAGCCATCAACGATCTCTGCGGTACCGACTCGGATCTTGAATCCATTCGACAGCGCCATAGTGGCTCCCGCATTTGCCTGAATATGCTTCGTGACCATCTCCCGTAGATCGAAGTCTGATAAAATATCTCCGTAGTAGACTACAAGGTCGTCGTCTCTGGTCAAGACGCCCCCCCTGTAGGCGTTTACTAGGGCATTGGCGCTTCCGGGGAAATTGGGATCATCCAGGACGTATTCAATGTGTACTCCAAACCTGCTGCCGTCATTGAAGTAGTTCTTAATCTGCTGGTGCTTGTATCCCACCAATAAAACGAGATCATTTATCCCGTGATGAGCAAACAGTCGAATGATGTACTCCAGAACGGGCTTCTGCTCATCGCCCACCGGGATCATGCACTTCTGGAAGTAGTATGTGAGGGGGCGGAACCGTGTCCCTTGGCCTCCTGCAAGTATGACTCCCTTTTGTCTACGCTCTCCCAATTTATTCCACCTTAACGATCAACATTACGAACCCAATAAGTGAGACGAGTATCGCGATCGGCGTAAATAGCCTTGGGCTGATGATGTCCACACCAGCTCCTAACGAGAAATAGGTTAGCATGAAACCTATGGCAAGGAGGATAGCCCCAAATAGGTAGATTGTTATTCTTGAGAAATTTAGTCCGTTCCCCTCAGACATGAATATCACTGCAATTCTACGGTAGCCTAATATAAAATAGAGATGTTTTAGACTGACTCGAGCTTAGCCGGGAGGTACTCATCTACTATGTAGGTTAAGCCGTAGCGGCTGAATGCCTCCAGTTCAGCCTTCTTCCCTATCTCCATGAATATATCGATCTCCCTTTGCCAGATCTCGTCTGTGTAACGGGGATCTGTCTTGAGCTCCCGGAGCCGCTTGGAGTCATGCTCAGTGAGGTTCTCTGTTGGCAGTTTATAGTCTATGATGTCGGTTCCCCACACCCCTATCCACTTTGCCTCCGGCGTCGCCAGATCCCTCAGGTGGGCGGCGTTGGCTGAGCCTGAGATGATGACCATGGCTATGTGGATACCCCAGGGGTCGCCGTCTGTGAAGATGTATACGGGTAGGCCCCATTGTTGGTTCAGTCTGCGGATGATCTTGCGCGTCGATCTGGGTGACTGCCCAGCGGTGTGGACGAGGATGGCGTTGAACCTATCATGCGCCTTCTCCTCTATCAGCCTGTTGAACATGGCGCCCTTCTCGATTACCAGAATCTTATCCGCTGAGGTCTCAACGAACTCCGAGCTGGTTACAGCCGGTCCAACCATGACGCCGTCCGGGTGGTCCGTGAGGTTCATCCTCCGACCTTCGTAACCTGGGACGGTGTACTCGATTGTTAGGTCGCCAAATATGGCGCTGCGCTCCTCAGGGAAGATTCCGAAGTCCTCCCGGGGTCTGTTCAGGGCTACCTCGAGGTCGGTGATGATGTTGTCTGACTCCGGCTGACCGCTGAACTCTATGTCCTGCTGGCCCCTAGCGGAGTAGTAGACCTCCCTGAGGGTGCTCGTCTTCCTCATGCTCACCAGTTCCCTGGCGAACCACGCGGTCCAGACCATCTGCGTGAAGGGCCGGATGTGCCTGATGTTCCGTGCGTGCCTCCTGATCGTGCGTGAGCCGAGTATGTACTGTCGGAGCTCCGGGTCATATATGATGTTGTCCGTGGACCTACTCTGCATCATGACCCAGGGGAACTCCCTGTTCTGAATCTGCTCATAGATGAGGTTGCCTAGCTGTTTCAGGCTGGCCTCTGTAATCTCTCTCTGCTTCTCGGATTCCTTATGCGGCGTCTCCGACAATTGTGGATACCTCCTTTATTTTCTCCTCGACATCGGGAATTGCCGTGCTTACTGCTGCTAAAAGCGGTTCTATGTCCGGATAATCCTCATTATCCGAAAGTTTTGCTGAGAACTCCGCTATCTTTGGAAGGAATTTCTCGAAGATGCTGAGCCTGCGTCTCTCCCTGGCGACCCTATGACTACGGGAGATATAGATCCTGAGGCTTCTGGCAGCTGTCCTTATCGCGTTTGTTATCTCCCTCTCAACCTCAGGTTGGTCCGCCATGTACTCTTTGCCTACCGTCTTGTATGGGATCTTGGTGGAGCAGACGTGGACCACGATAACAAGGGGAGTGTCCGAGTATACTTTGTACGTGGACCAGTTGATGTTCTTGTTGACTACCTTCCAGACTACGCCGCTTGATTCATCGAACAGGAGCGGGATCCGGTTCGCGTAGCGGATGATGGTGGTTCCGCTCTTATACTGCTTCGAGATGGAGCTGCCGGTCGCCACTGCGGCCTCTACGATGAATGGGAAGCCCAGGTATGTGGACGGCTTCCTAGTCACAACCTGGAGGAAGTCGCTCTCGGTCAGGTTTAGCTCCTTCCTTATCCCTGTCTCCAGAAGCTCCTCCCCCATGGGGGAGAGGCAGCTGGGGTCCGGACGCTTAAAGTCCGAGAACTGCCGTGCAGTCCTGACGAGGGTTACGATGTCCTCTGGCTTTAGGGACTTGGGCTTGGCCCTACGACTGATCCCCGCAGCCTTGAGGAAGTTATCAGCGGTCTTCTGTCCGACGCCCTGGAAATGCACCATCATGAAGGCTTTCATGCTCTTCTCCTTCGTGACGGAGACGAGCCTTCGGAAGTTCTCGACGTCTATACCGTGGGGGTGAGGTTTCACCGCTTTTGGGAGCGGCGGCATCTTCTCGGTGCCTCTCTCATAGCGGTAGAGTCGTCCCGCTGGGTCTACGAATGTTAAGTCCGCGTAGGGGTTGACTATGGCCGTCTCCTTCAGGTAGTCAAGGAGCCTGCTCTTTATCCTGCTGTAGTCCCCCTCCATCTGGAGCTCGACAACCGTGCCCCTCCACTTCTTCTTGTTCTCCATCACCCTGTGTCGAAGGATCATAGGCCTGTTGTTCTGGATGTCGATCATCATCTCGTATTCGTGTATCTCTCCTCCGGTGCTCGATGTGATGGTGACCGGTTTATGCGTGGTTATCTGGCCATAGAGGATTGTGATCGTTCCTCCGAGGCCGAATGTACCCCTGGCCTGCTTGAGCGTGTATTTTGAGCCGTAGAATACTTTCCCGAAGCAATTAGGTATCTCCTCCGGAGGTAGGCCTGTGCCGTTGTCCGAAATCCTCATTATGTAAATGCTTGAGCCTCCTTCGGACGCTGAGACCTCGGTTATCCGGAGGAATATTTCTGGCAGGGCTTTCTGGGCCTCGCATGCGTCCAAGGAGTTTTCTAGGAGCTCCCTCACGGCGGCGTAGATGGCCCTGCTCGGGTTGCTGAAGCCCGCGATCTCCCTGTTCCTGTAGAAGAAGTCGGACGGGCTCATGGACTGGTACTCTATCTGTGCTATTGTTTCCTCAACTCCGGTTTTACCTCGGGGCTCTCATACCAGAGTTCGCCCCTGTCTTTTTTCATTTTCCTTCTGTAGGCGTAGAGGAAGTTCCAGACGGTCTTATGGAATGCTCCTCTCACCAGCATCAGTATGGCTTCCCGGGCCACCTTGAGGTTCTCGACGTGTCCGATATAGGCGACGGTGTGCCCATATACGCTTATCTGGGTCTCCGTGAGCTCCTCCAAGAGCGTCCGCGATTTACCGTCTTTTCCTATGATGCGTCCTTTCACGCGGGCAAGCGCGTTCTTCGAGTTTCCGACGTAATCGGCAAGGTCAATTATGTTTAGGTCGAAGTCCTCCCTAGAGAGTGCCTCAGCTTTGCTGGGGTTGAATCCGCGTCCAATGGCCTTCACGATGTTTGCGACGGTGAAGAGCACTGTTACATCCTTCTGCTCGGGAGTGACCCCTATCTCGACGGAGCCGGAGGCGCTCTCAATTTCAATTGTGACCTTGAAGAAGCGCTCTATTCTTCTCTTTGCGTTCCCATTCGGGCCTATGAGGACGCCGATGCGGTCCTGGGGTATCTTAAGATAGCTTCTCTGACTCACCTTTCACCCACTGCTCCAGTTCCTCCGCATCGTGTGTGTCTACCCTTAGCCTCCCGAAGTAAGAGGTTATGTTGGTTATGTCCCTTGTGATCAGCGACTGAGAGAGGGGGTGGCTCGTCAGCATGGCTTGCGAGACATCGAATATGACGGGTTTCCCCTCCCAGACCATTATGTTGTATTCGCTGAGGTCTCCGTGGACTATTCGGGCTTTTGTGTACATGAGCTTGACCTCGTTGATGAGCTTCGTGTAGAAGTCGGTTGGGTCATCAGGCTTGACCTCTCGTAGCAGGGGGGCTGGCACTCCGTCTTCGCCGATGAAGGTCATGACGAGTATGTTCCTGTTGAATGCTATTGGTCGGGGGGCGTTGACGCCGGCTCCCTCCACGAGCTGCAGGTTCTTGAACTCCTTCTGGGTCCAGGTGTATATGATCCCCCTGGTGGACCTCTTCACCCGTTTGAATCGGGGGTCTCCCTGTATGTACTGCATCATGCCCTTCCTGAACTCAGCTGTTGAAGTGTAGTAGATCTTGATGGCAAGCTCTGCTCCCTCCGGGTCCAGACCCCAGTAGACCCGGGCCTCTTTCCCGGCGTTAACGACGCCGTGAAATTCGTCTATCACTTTCTGGGAAAGAAGCTTGTACACGCCCTGGAGGGTTAAGCGGTCGAATACTTCTTCGATGACCCGGTACTCCTCCTGCCGCTTCCGCAGCATGAGGTTCTCCTCCTCGTGGCGTCTCTCGAGGCTTTCCGCCTTCTTTTCTGCGTGCTCTCGGTCGGACATGGGTCATCGAGTCCGTCTAATCGATGGTTAGGACGCCTTCTCTTCTGAGCCGGTCTACCTGGTTGGAGGTGTAACGCCAGAATATCTCGCCCCTCTCGTCTCCCTGGAAATCCCACGGTGAGACGAGGACGATGTCGCCCTCTCGGATCCATGTTCTGCGCTTCATCTTGCCCCTGATCCTTGCGACACGTGTGTGACCGTCCTGACATTTGACCATCACTCTGTCGAAGCCCAGCATCTTCTGTACCACGCACAGGACGTCGTTCTCAGAGGGGTAGACCATCTGTCTGAGATTGCGTTCGCTGAGGACCTTTTTCTTGCCCATTCGCCTGCACTTTCGTCATTAAGTTGATATGGGACCTTAAAAATCATTTCCATTGAAATGTGAGCAGAGCTGTAAGTATTTTACCGAACGGGCTTAAAAAAATGACTTTTTACCGATTATATTCTTGAAAACGTGGGTTCTTGGCTCTTTTTTTACCCTAGAGCATCACTTGCACACTCTGATTGAGGGCTATCCTTTCTATTGATACGTCTGTTTTGTATGCGTAGACCTCGACTCCGAGGTTAGATGCTTCACGCAGGGTCTCTGCGAATGTCGGGTCGGTGGCTTCGTTGGGTATGAAGCTCTCGGTATCAGGTCTCTGGATTATGAATAGTATCGCGGCTCTCCCGTGGGCTAACCCGCCCATGAGGGTTCTCAGGTGTCTGCTCCCTCTTTTTGTGGGGGCGTCGGGGAACAGGGCTGTCCCCCCTCGGACGAGGGTGCAGGATTTTACCTCCAGTAGTAGTTGTGCGCCTTTCCCGCTGAGGAGGAAGTCGAGCCTGGAGTCGTTGTACGTGTACTCCGCTTTCTCGACCCTCAGGCCGCTGAACTCGGGTATCTTGCCCTGCTCGATGGCCTCTGACGCGATCCTGTTGGGCACCCTTGAATCCACGGAAATTAGGGTCCCATTGAGGTCTACCAGGGAGAGGTCGTATGCCGTTTTTCGGTTCTCTGGGCTCCTCGGGGTGAGGTATACCCTGGCGTTGGGTCGTAGGAGCTCACCCATCCTTCCCGGGTTGGGGATGAAGCACTCCGTCTGATCTTCGCCTATTCTGACTTTTCCGAGGAATCGGTTGGGCCTGGAGATGAACTCGGCGGGGATGAGGGGCTCATTGAAGCGCATCTGTCTGCCCCTATGAGGTATGGTTGAGTATCTCTTCGAGTGTCCCGGGGTTCGACGCCGCGATGAGCGTCATGGTGCTCCCTCTTGAGAGCTCTATGTCTCCGCTCATCTCCCCGTTAGTGATGTAGACTCCCCCTGCCTCCTTAAGCATCAGGAGCGCCGCGGCGGCGTCCGTGATCCTCAGGGTCCCCCGGAGGTCCACGTGGGCGTCCATGATACCTGATGCTACATGGCAGATGGAGAGGGCGGAGCATCCGTACTGGCGGAGGTACCTTGCTCTCTGAATCAGGGGTTCCATGGGTTCGATGGGGTGCCCCTTGCTTATGTCCATGGATACCAGAGCGTCCTTGAGGAGCTTCGGTCCGGACTGGGTCATTCTCTGCCCTCCCCTCCATGAGCCTCTGCCTATCTCCGCTCGGTAGGTCTCACCCGTGTAGAGGTCCAGTATTATCCCTATCTGTACCCCTGAGAGCAGGGTGGTCTCCGAGATCGCTAGGCTTGTGACGGCCAGGGGGATGCCCTTGGCGAGGTTCGTCGTCCCATCTATGGGGTCGGCTACGATGTAGGGTCCGCCTTCGCCGATTGAGTAGTCTCCTTCCTCGCTTATGACGTGGACCGGCTCGCCTGCGTCTTTCAGCGTCTTCCGTATGGCCTGCTGGGCCTCGGCGTCGAGGAGGTCCTTGAGCTCCTGCACGCCCATGCTGGGTCTGTTGAGGATCGTGTTCCGGACTCCGCTTCGTACGTTCTCGGCTGCCTCCAGGAGTATCTGAGTCCAGCCCGTCCCTAGTTTTACGGGTTCCATCAGGGGTGACCTCCATTCGTTGCGGATGGGTTCGTCAGAATTGCACCATCTCCTTGTATATCCTGTATCTTCCCTCTATGTCGTTTATGGTTAGGGAGAGAAGTCTCTCCACGCTGAATTTCTCGACGACGTAGGATCCCATGATGTTGCCGTAGATCACGGCTTCCCTGTATGTCTGGTTGCTGGTGTCTCCTCTTCTCGCTATGTGCCCCATGAAGCCTCCTGCGAATGAGTCTCCCGCCCCCGTGGGGTCGGAGATCTCTTCGAGGGGGAAGCTGCAGGTGGGGAATATTGTGTCCTTGGTGAAGAGGGTGGCTCCGTTTTCACCCTTCTTGACGATGACGAAGTCGGTGCCCCAGTCCATTATCTTCCTGGCTCCCGTGATGATGTTGGTGGTGTCGCAGAGGTGTCTTACCTCCTCATTGTTAAGTACGGCTCCGTTGACCCGGGAGAGGACCTCTATGAGGCTGTCCCTCTGGTTGACTATCCAGTACTCTATGGTGTCGGCCACGGTTAGCTTGGGGCCCCTCATCTGGTCGAGGACCTGGAGCTGCTGGTCCGGGCCTACGTTGCCGAGGTAGAGGTACTCGGCGTCCTTGTACTCGTCTGGGACGGTGGGGTCCCAGTCTCCGAACACGTTGAGCTCCGTCTTGTTGGCGGTCCTCACTCCGAGGTCGTATCCGAAGCTGGAGTCGAATCTGAATGTCCTGCCCTCCTTGACCTCCAGGCCTCTGAGGTCGAGGCGCTGTCCGAGGGTGTTCCGGTAGGTCTCGGGGAAGTCGGTGCCTATGACTCCAATGAGGCCTGTCTCTGTGAAGAAGCTGGACGCGAGGCTGAAGTAGCATCCTGAGCCTCCGAGGACCTCCTCGGCGGTCTTGAAGGGGGTCCTGGTGGTGTCGAGGCAGATGGAGCCGACGGTGACTATCATCCTATCACTGGTTGAAGTCTTTGGGGGTTCTTCCCTTATGAATTGTGCTGGGGTGGTCGGCCTATGCGGCTGGCTTAGGATAAGGGTTTCCGGGCATATGGGTATGTGGGGGGGCTACATACAAATTCTTATTGTCAGGTCAGTTTCAGCAATATCTCATAAGGGGTACGGCCTTGCAGGCATTCGGGAGAGGACTCTTCGATAGGTTGAAGGCTTCGAGGCTTGACAAGGTTCAGCCGAGGGAAGAGTGGGTGAAGGGCCTCACGTGCCCCCGCTGTGGAGCCAGGACGGAGCCCAATGGCAGGTCCTTCGCCTTCGGGGTCTTCGAGGGCAGGGGCTACAGCTGTGCTGAGTGCGAGAAGAAATTCAGCGCCTATTACAGGGATGAGGTGTTCAACTACACGGTTCCCAAGGCCGACATAGAGA
The DNA here is from genome assembly GCA_964405275.1 of uncultured Candidatus Bathyarchaeia archaeon. Lineage (GTDB taxonomy): Archaea > Thermoproteota > Bathyarchaeia > TCS64 > TCS64 > BS750m-G28. Next base: position 12,107 of record CAYONH010000004.1, read on the forward strand.
TCTTCGAGTTAGTAGAAGAGCAGCCACCTCCGGCCCCTGAAGAGGAGCCCGTTATCGAGGAGGACGAGGCTAAAGAGCTGCCTCCTCCACTTGAGGCTCTTGAGGTCGAAGAGACACCCGCAATCGAGGACAAGACTGAGGAACTACCTCCAGCTCCAGATGAAGCCCCTGAAGTCGAAGAGAAGTCAGCTGAGGGAGAGGAGAACGTACCGCCACAGGAACCCGTGATTAACGCTTCTCCCGTTAAGATCCTTGAGTCTCTGAGGAAGCTGAGGGACGACACGATACAGGTCAACGAGCTGAGGGATGAGGAGGACAGGATCGTCGAGGCCTTATTGGAGGCGTTCCTCGAGGTGATGTCGAGCATCCCAGGGGGGCTCCCAGTGAACCCCGAGCTCCTTCCCGGGGAGGCCAGTGACGTCGATCGGCTGAGCGTGAGCTCGAGCGGTGAGCTGCTGATACTGTATCTGGACGGCGAGATGGACGCCGTTGAGCTCAATTACCCCGAGAATAGGGACCTACTCGTCGAGGTCATCAACGACGTCTTCCCCAAGGTCCGAAACCAGATCGTCGAGATGAGGGGACGGCTCGAGAAGAGGATTGTCTACCTATCAACTGTGACCGAGGAGCTCAGGAGCATGGCTGCCTCGATGTCGGATATCAAGGGTAGGATTTAGCTAAGACGGATACTCTTTCTCATTCGCACGCGAGGGCTGATCTGTACTGTTTCCAGCGTGTCATCTTGATTGAACCTCTCGCTACGTGTTAAGAAATCATGGATGATTGATCGTTGAGCCCTTGCCATCACATGGCGATCATTGTCATGGTGGAGCGGACCTTGTCCAGGCTCCGGATCCCCTGGCTGATTATATTCTTGAGCTCCTGCTCGGTCCCCGCTTCGACGCTGGCGATGACATCGTAGACGCCGTAGAGGGGGTAGGCCTCTTTTACCTCCTCTATCGCCTTAAGGGCCTCGATTACCTCTGTTCCACCATCAAGCTCGACGTTAATTAAAACGAATGCCTTTGGCATAGGAATCCCATGAATTCACACCTCTGTCGCTGTAATTAAGGTTACTTCCAGCTGTCACATAGGATAAACGACGTTTATACCGATTAGATGGTGATGAGGGGGCTTTTCTGTAACAATTATATATATTTTAACAACACATTATGATGAGTAATATGACTGTTCTAGCTTCAACCAAGATAGGTCAAAACTTCAGGGTGACCCTGCCCCAGGAAGTGCGGGACCTCCTGAGCCTATCCGAGGACGACGAGATCGTATTCTACTCCGTGGAAGGCGAAGAGGGAAGGGTCAGCTTCAGGAAACGCAGCTAGGCTCCGTGCTTCCTACTCCTGACGTGCCATACGTCCCCCAGCGGCCTCGAGCATGGGGAGCTTGTGGTCCTTCGAGAACTTGGTCACAGGGACGAGGTCGAATATTTCGAATCCCACCCGCCTCAGGTAGCCCTCCAAGTTAAGGAGGGAGCTTGCGGCGCCGTGGCCACTCCCCCCCGCCGCGGTGATGCCAATCGCCTTCTTCCCCCTGCAGGTGTCCCTGCCGCTGAAGGCCTCACACCTCCGCAGGCGGTCCAAGAAGGACTTGGCGGACTCGCTCAGGTCGGACCAGTAGACAGGGGTGGCGAAGACGAAGGCGTCCGCCTCCCGTATCATGCCCCTGATGGCCTCGAAGTCGTCCACGAGGATGCAGTCCCCGTTCCTGCACTGTCCCCACCCGTTCTCGCAGGCGATGCACGTCTTGATGTCCCTCTCGTTGAGGTTGACGAGCTCGGCCTCCCCCCCGGCCTCAGTGTATCCCTTCAGGACGGCCGAGGCCAGGGACGCTGTGAGCCCGTCGAGATTGGGGCTGGACTGGATCGCTAAACACTTCATATGAAACCAGACGCAGAAGGCATGAATAAACCTTATCTGAAGGGCTCGCTGAGACCATCCGCGTTTCACACCTAGAGACGAAGGGGCAGAGCGAGAGTGGGAACTGAAAGGGGGGAGCTGTCTGGGAACCTCAGGATACTCGCTGGTGGCTTCATCGCTTTCTGCCTTCTCCACGTCCTGAACAACTCCTACACGACCGTGGTGGCCCTCATCAAGGAGGAGCTGAGCCTTAGCTACACCATGAGCGGCGCCCTCATGTCAGCCTA
>CAYONH010000004.1:14367-22017 GCA_964405275.1 uncultured Candidatus Bathyarchaeia archaeon
GTCATCAGGACCAGAAACTTCTGGGCCCTCGCCTGGATTCAGATGGTGCGCCTCGGGTCCAACTACGCCTTCATAGCGTGGCTCCCCCTCATCCTGACCGAGGAGCTGGGACTCGGACTGGTGGCCGCCGGCGCCGTCTTCGCCCTATACAACCTGACGGGGATGATCTCGAACCCCCTGGGGGGCATCGCCTCCGACAGGTTCGGGGAGAAGGAGGTCCTCGCCGTCTCCTTCGCCGTGCTCTGCGTGGCGACCTACCTCTTCGCCAGGGCGAGCTCCACCCTCATGATCTACGCCACCGTCCTCCTCATAGGCTGGTTCATCAACTTCGTCCGCAGCCCAAACTTCGCGATCCTCCCCAAACTCTACGGCGTAGACAACGCGGGGCGCATCTCGGGGGTCCAGAACACCTTCGCCTCACTGGGGGCCCTCGTGCTCCCCCTATTCCTGGGCTTCCTCAAGGACACCACGGACTCCTACTGGTCGGGCTGGCTCATCCTCTCGGGGGTCCTCCTCTCGGTGTCGCTCGTCAGCCTCCTGATCACCGTCCCAGACGGAATCGATAAAAGGGGACCCTACTAGTTGAGATGAGCTCAGGCGGTGTGCACCAGTTGACGTTGATCCGTCGTATGGTCCCCGATGACGAGGGCTTCTTCCTTGAGCTCATCAGCCTCACCGGTTGGGGCAACACCGCCGCTGACTTCCGGAGGATGCTCCACTACGAGCCGGGGGGCTGCTTCCTGGCGTCTCGGGATGAGGTCAACGTGGGCATGGTGAACAGCACGCTATACGGCTCCGTGGGCTGGATCGGGAACCTCGTGGTCCACCCGGGGCACAGGGGAGGAGGGATAGGCGCCGCCCTCATGAGCAGAGCCATGGAGCACCTCACCGACTCCGGGGCTGCCTCGATACGGCTCGACTCCGTCGAGAAAGCGATACCCCTCTACGAGAGGCTGGGATTCAGGGCTGAGTATGCTAGCCTCAGGTTCAGCGGTCTGGGCATAGCCTTCGATGTTCCTGATGTCGAGGAGATGCACGCCTCTCATCTTGGAGGGGTTCTGGACCTCGATGCGACGTACTTTGGCGTCAATAGGGAGAGGATGCTGAAGCGTGTGTTCGAGGACTTCCCCGAGTACTGCTTCGTAGCATGCGAGGAGGGGGTAGTCAGGGGGTACATTATGGCGAAGAGGGGGGAGAGCAACGTCAGGATCGGTCCCTGGGTATGCGAGCCCTCCAGGGCCGAGTTGGCGAGGAGCCTCCTCAAAAGGATGATGGATGCCGCGGTCGGTGAGAGGCTATGGATCGGCGTCCCCGAGGGGAACAGGGCCTCCGTGGAGATCCTGACCGAACACGGATTCAGTGGCCTTCCCAGCAGCCTCAGGATGTGCTACGGGGAGTGCTCCATTATAGGTGACCCGAGGGGGAGGTTCAGCATCGGCGCCCCGGACAAGGGCTGACCCGTCATATCTTCCTGCGCATCTCCACCCGGTCCCTCACGCTGAGGGGGAGAATGTCCAGGCTCTTCCTCTTCACGACCACGTTTATGTGGTTGGGCATGTGGGTCACATCGAAGCCTGCAAGGGTCCCCAGGACCGCTCCGCCCACTGAGACCTCGTCCCCGACGACCGCCAGCCCCCCCTGCTCGACCTCGAAGAAGGCGATGGCCGAGACCCTGTCCGCGCCCCCGCCGGGGGCTGCGTCCTCCTCGTCCGTGACCATCAGCTCGTGGATCTCGCCTTTCAGGAGCGCCCGGCTGCGGGACTGGATGAACGCGAGACCCCTCTCGTCGAACGTGATGTGGAGGAGGGCGACCAGCTCCCCTGTGACGGGGCGCCTGCTCCCGTAGACGGAGGAGGTGATGAGGCTGGGGTCGTAGGGCGGCTCAGCCATGCTACTCATCCTTCACCCAGATACCTGGGCGCTCCTCGGGCTCATCCATGTCGACGTCCATGTACCAGTGGGTGGACTCCCTAGCTGAGGAGGCCGAAATCGTGTTCCCGTCTTTGTCCACGGCGATGCACTGCATGGTTCCCGTCTCCTTAAGGTTGTGGATCTCGTTAAAGGACTTCGTTATCGCCGCCTCCAGGCTCATCCCCTCCTCTAGGTACTTGATCGTCATCCGGGCGGTGAGGAGCCTGATGCTCAGCTCCCCCTTCCCCGTGCAGGCGACGCCGCCGTACCTGTTGTCACAGTAGTTACCGGCGCCGATGATGGGGGAGTCGCCTACCCGCCCCGGGTACTTCCAGCTCATTCCACTGGTGGAGACGCCCACAACGATGTTCCCATCGGAGTCCATGCCGATGACGTTGGTGGTACCGTACTGCTCGTCGGAGAGCCTCTTGTACCACTCGTGAAGCTTGTTGCTCTTGATGGCTTGGACGTAGTAGTCCTTGCGCCTGAAATCGTCTGGCAGATCCTCGGCGATGTCCTCCGCTATCGCCTTCGCGATCATCCTCGTGCGCTCCGTCGTGAGGTCCCACTCCTCGAAGCCCATGGCCCGGGCGAAGCGGTGGGCCCCGTCCCCGACGAGTAAGACGTGCGGGGTCTCCTCCATCACCTTCCGAGCGATGGAGATGACATGAACGTACTTGGAGACCGAGGCCACGGCGCCAGTTCGAAGCGTTGCACCCTCCATTATAGAGGCGTCGAGCTCAACATCCCCCATGATCGTGGGGGCACCACCTACACCGACGTTACCAGACTCGGTGCTCTCCTCTATGCCCCTCACGGCGGCCTCGACGGCGTCCATGATGGAGCCTCCCTTCCTGAGGACCTCTATCCCCTCATGCAGGTGGGGGCTCGCGTTCCGGGTTCCGATGAGAAAAGATTTGACCATAAGATTCCCATGCCTCGAACTCTCTATGATCTATAAAAAAGATATTCCCTCAAGGGGAGCTTCCGGTTTCTCCGCTCTTCTTGACCCTAGGGCTTCACCCAGACGCCCTTGCGCTCCTCGGGCCCCTCGGAGTCGACGTCCATGTAGTAGTGGATGGACTCCCCTGTCATGGAGCCCGACATGGTGTTCCCCTCCCCATCGAAGACGAGGCAGCTTATCGTCCCATCCTGGAGGCTGTGGACGTCCTTGAGGGCCTTCCTCGCCGCCCCCCTGAGTGTCAGCCCGTTCTCCAGATAGCTCACGATCATCCGGGCCGAGGACAGCCGTATGGCCAGCTCCCCCTTCCCAGTGCATGCAGCGGAGCCGAACCTGTTGTCGCAGTAGTTCCCGGCGCCGATGTAGGGGGAGTCACCGACCCGCCCCGGGAGCTTGTATCCGAGGCCGCTGGTGGAGACGCCGACGCACATGTCGCCGTTAGCGTCCATGGCCATTATGTTGACGGTGCCCCACTCCTCCTGGGTGATCTTCTTGTACCACTCCCCGCGGCCCTCCTCGAGCCACATGCGGAGGAAGCGCTCCCTCTCCTTCTCGTCATCCATTATGCCCTCGGGCGAACCTGCCCTCATGGCCGCCGCGATCTTCCGGGTTCTCTCCGTGGAGAGGTCCGACTTCTCGATGCCGATGGCCTTGGCGAACATCTCTGCCCCCGGGCCCACGAGGAGGTCGTGGGGGGTGAGCTCCAGCACTTTGCGAGCGACGGAGATGGCGTGGGCGACGTTCTCTAGGCCCGCAACCGCCCCTGATCTCCGGGTCCTCCCGTCCATGATTGAGGCGTCAAGCTGGGTCACCCCGAGGAGGTTGGGCGTGCCCCCGACGCCGACTCCACTATCGAGGGGGTTGTCCTCCACGGCGTTCACGGCGGCCTCTACGGCGTCCATCGCCGAGCCGCCCTCCCTCAGGACCTTCGCTCCGAGGTGGATCATGTCCCTAGCGTTTCGGGTTCCGATAATAAAGGGTTTGACCATAAGACCTCAGATATCCAGTTGACCGGAACTATAAAAAACTCGATGGAGCGCAGCAGAGCCCCCAGAGGAGCGGGGAGCACCCTGAGGGGGACTGTTCAGATCAGCTTCGAGAGGACTATGTCCACGAGCTTGTTTGGGTAGACCAGGTTCTTGGGCTTCGGGGGGTCGTCTATGCAGTAGAAGTGCTTCCAGACGAGGTACTTGCTCGTGGTCACCTCCTTCTTGAAGACCTTGTGGAGGAATACGTCGACGGTTCCCATCCATTTTCTCCCTAGGAAGCTCCCGGCGAAGGCCATCCCCAGGAGGTAGCCGCCTACGGCCATCAGGACGCTTATCCACCATTCCACTCCACATCACCCTTTGAGTCTCTAGCGATATCATTACGCTAGTGATATATAAACACATCGCTAGAGATACAGGGAACCCCGCTACTCCAGGTACTCCTTCAACGTCTCCCCGTAGCCGAACATGAACGTGACCGCACCGCACAGGAGGAGCTCGAACCAGTAGGTGGCCAACCGCGTCAGCAGGGAGATGGCCGAGGCAACGGAGAGGGGCATCCCCAGGATGACGAAGGCCCCGGTAAGGCTTGCATCTATCACCCCGAGACCTCCCGGGATGAGGATGTTCAGCTGCTGGATGAACTCGATGACGGCGTAGATGAGGATGACCACCCAGAAGTCGATGTGCCACCCCATCGACAGGGAGACCAGGTACGCCGTCAGGGCCCCCGTGCTCCAGTGGAATGAGACCATGAAGAGGGAGGCCAGATTGTTGAGGGGCCTACTCATCAGCGTCTGCATCGCCGACTCTATCTCATCTATGGCCTCAAGGAAGCCCCCTCCCCCCTTCCCCGGGTCGTAGACCCTGTCAAAGACGTTCCTCTGCGCCCAGGCGGGGCTCCGGGAGTAGACGCTCCTCAGGAGCGCAGGGTTCAGGATAAGGCCGTACAGGAGGCTGGAGACCACGGCGAAGACGATGACGAACCAGACCAGTTCAGGTCGCACCGGGATGGACGAGCCCCGGAAGAGGCTCACCATGACGACCCCCAGGCCGATGAGGAAGCCGAAGGCGATGTTATAGTAGGCCTTATGGACCACCACTGAGGAGACGGCCTTCCCGAGGTCGGAGCCCTCCTCGTCCTTCACCATGTAGGCCCGGATGACCTCCGTCCCCACGGGGATGGGCACCATCCAGACGACGAAGAGGCTGACGAACATCGCCTTCACCGCCTCCCAGACGCTCACTCCAACCCCCAGGGCGTGGAGGAGGACATACCATGAGGAGGCAAAGAAGAAGAGGCCCACCCAGTTGATCACCACAGCCAGGGCGAAGATGACTGGGTCGAAGCGCCCGACCTCAAGGAGCACAGGGAAGGGGTTGGAGTAGGCGAGGTAGACGATGAAGATGACCAGCCCCAGGGAGGTCAGAAGGAGGCCCCTTTTACCGCGCAGCACCAGAATCCTCCCACTGAAATCCACGCGGAACCAATAAATGTGTTGACCATCAGGGCAACACCGAAATATCCAGAGGACAAACCTATGACGGGTGAGCGGAGGATATGGATGCTTTCGAGGAGTTCCTGAGAGAGCATTCAAACGAGAAATTCTGCACCGTGACCCCGGGCGGAAACCACGGAGACACCCTCATCCACATGGGGCTCAACAAGAAGCTTGACGAGAACGGAATAGATTACACGAGCCTGAACCTGGAGGAGATCTACAACAGAGACATCGTCAGCGGGCTCAAGTACGTGCTGAACATCGCCGCCTGGAAGCTGGGCCTCGAGAGGGGGTTCCAACTCCTGGAGATACCCGAGGACGCCGACCTCATCCTCTTCGAGGGGGGAGGCTACATGAACGACATCTGGTACGGCCCCGTCCTCCTGAAGCAGATCCTCAAGAGGCACGGCCAGCGCATCTCCGTCGCCCCCCAGAGCTACTGGTTTGAGTCAACTGACCTCATGGGCCACTTCACGGACGACCGTCCTGTGACTCTCTTCTGCCGCGAAAGAAGAAGCCTCGAACTGCTACAGGGGATGCCCCGGCTCCCCAATGTGGACATCAAGACCTCCGGGGACACAGCCCTATACTTGGACGCGGAGGACCTGCGGCCTCTCATCAAGCCCGCGCGTGAGCCATATGACCTTTTCTGCTTCAGAAAGGACAAGGAGTCCATTATAGCTCCAGAGAGGAGGAGAGAGATCATCGAGTCCTCGGATGCTCCCCTTGTTGAGGACATCTCCAAGAAGGGCGACCTCGGCGACTTCGTCTCGACCGTGGCAAACGCGAGGCAGGTGCACACTGACCGCCTCCACGTCGCCATAACGGCCCACATCTTGAGAAAGGAGGCTATGCTGTATCCAAATCGATACCATAAGAACAGGGGGGTCTACGAGTACTCCCTCGCTGGGGACCCGGAGATACGGTTTATCGAAACTTGATTCAAAGAGTAAAACGTTTAATTAATAAACTGAGTCTACTGTGGAATGCGGATAGAATGGCCGACCCCTCTGATGACCCCTCCATTGCGGTTATTGTGCCAGTCAGGAACATGGCCAGGACCGTGAGGGACCTCCTAGACTCCCTGATGAAGCTGGACTACGACGAGGACAAGCTTGAGATCGTCTTCGTCGACGGGAACTCGACCGACGGCACCAGGAAGATCATCGAGGAGTACCCCGTGAAGCTTGTCGACGAGGAGGGGAGGGGGCTCAACGCCGCCAGGAACACCGGGATCAAGCATTCGAAGGGGGAGATACTGGCCTACACGGACGGCGACTGCGTCGTCCCCCCTGAATGGGCTAAGGGCATCGCGAGGAACTTCAGGGAGCCGGGAGTCAGCTTCGTCGGGGGGATGGTGAAGGGATACGACGAGGTGGACTTCATCTCCACATACATGGACGAGACCTTCTTCCAGGTCAAACCCAGTTTCAGCGGGAGGCACAAGGTCAACGAGCTGTACCTCTTCAACTTCCCCGCGGGCTGCAACATGGCTTTCAGGCGTAAAGCCTTGGAGAAGATAGACTTCTTCGACGAGAGGATCGACCACGGCTTCGACGACCTCTTCCCTGTGGAGAAGCTCAGTGACAGGGGCTTCAGCCTCGTCCTTGACACCAACGTGAGGGTCTTCCACCAGCACAGGACGGACCTGAGGGAGCTCCTGAAGCAGCACTACAACTACGGGCGGGGGGGCTCCCTCCTCCTGGTCCACAGGAGCTCCAGCAGGCTTGCCCACTGGTTCAGCACCTACCTCTTCACATCCACGTTCGGCATCAGCCTCTTCATACTGCTCATATGGACCAGCCTGTACTGGCCCAAGATGCTCCCCCTCAACTTCGGCATCGGCTTCTACACCTTCGGGTTCATGGTGCTCATCTCCTTCTACCTGGGGATAGCCATAAAGAGCCGCAGCCTGAGGAAGCTCATCCTCTACCCCATCCTGGACGTGGCGCGGGGCTTCTTCTTCACCATAGGGGGCATAATCCAGCTCCTCAGGATACTCTTTAGGAGAAGTTGAGGTCAGTATAAGACAGCAGATGAAGTGTATGGGAGGAAGATGACCAATGGAGATTCGGCTGTGTAGAAGGGAGGACCTTGAACACATTCAGGCGATAGAGACCACATCATTCCCCGACCCCTGGCCCCTCACGATCTTCGGCTACATCCTCGACAGGACCCCACACCTCTTCCTCGTTGCTGAGGAGAACGAGCTCGTGGGATACATCGTCGGTGAGATCAGGGAGCTGATCATCAGCGGCATCTCCCACAGGTCGAAGGCCGGTCACGT
>CAYONH010000004.1:22117-28513 GCA_964405275.1 uncultured Candidatus Bathyarchaeia archaeon
GTCAAGATGGGGGCCGCCCTCGACAAGCTTGAGTACAACGCCAATGGCGTCGTCGATGTTGCCGAGGAGGCCGGGACCAACGTCTCGGAGGTGCTAAAAGAAGCAGGGGCCGACATCCTGTTGAACCTCATATCGGGGAGCGCACTGGAGTCATCCGAGTTCTACGCGGAGGCAGCCCTGGAGGCGGGGTGCGCCCTCCTGAACGCCACTCCCTCCCCTCTGGTCAACGGGGAGTGGTCGGGGAGATATGGGGAGGCGGGGGTGCCCCTCGTGGGCGACGACCTCCTGGACCAGATCGGGGCCACGGTGGTCCACATCGGGCTCCTCGAGTTCCTCCACGAGAGGGGGGTCCGCGTCGACGAGAGCTACCAGCTGGACGTCGGGGGCGGGGCCGAGTCGGTGAACACCCTCTGGAAGACCCGGGGGCTGAAGCGGGAAATCAAGACCTCAGCGGTATCGGACGCTGTGCCCTACGAGTTCCCCCTAGTCTCGGGCTCCACCGACTATGTCGACTTCCTGGGGAACAGCAGGGACAGCTTCTTCTGGTTCAAGGGAAGGTACTTCGGCGGCGCCCCATTCACGATGGACGTTAAGCTCAACACGGCTGACGCCCCCAACGCCGGAGCCATCCTCCTGGACGTGATCCGGGGGGTCAAGATCGCCTCGGACAGGGGGCTGGGAGGAGCCATCGCACCCATCTGCGCCTACGGGTTCAAGAGGCCGCCTGAGAGGCATCCCATCGCCGAGGCCTACAAGCTTTTCAAGGAGTTCGTAGAAGGCTAAACCCTGGGTGAACCATTGTTCCTCATCTTCATTCTAGGCACGGCCGGCTCAGGTAAGTCCGAGCTTACACACGTCTTCACGAGGTGGATGGAGATGCAGGGGGAGAACGCCCTGGCTGTCAACCTGGACCCGGGTGCCATCACGATCCCCTACTCGGCCAACGTGGATGTCAGGGACTACATCAAGGTGGAGGCCCTCATGGAGGAGTACGGCCTGGGGCCCAATGGCGGGCTCATGCTCGCCAGCGAGCTGATGGTGGAGCTCATCGACCAGCTATCATCCGATATCGACGACTTCGGCCCAGATGTGGCGGTAATCGACACCCCTGGGCAGCTGGAGATGTTCGCCTTCAGGGACGTGGGGGCGCAGATAGCCGAGGGCCTCTCGGGCGAGGGGAAGGGCATCATCTACCTCTTCGACTCCGCCCTCTGCAGGGATCCCCTGAACTACGTGATGAACATGTTCCTCGTCTCCGCCATCAACAGCCGTTTCATGCTGCCCCAGATCTCGGTGCTCTCCAAGGCCGACATCCTGGGGGACGAGCTGGAGGAGATCGAGGGCTGGGCCGAGGAGCCGCTAAACCTTAAGGAGGCCATCGACAACCGCCTGTCCGGGATGAACCGGCTCATGAGCCAGGACATGATGGATGTCATAGACAGGCTGGGGGTCGAGTACGATCCTATACCATTCTCCACACGCACCAACCTGGGCTTCAACAGGCTCTACTCGACGGTGACACAGGTCTTCAATGGCGGGGAGCCCTTCACGACCTGACAGTGAAACTGTTAAATTCCCAGTCCACTCTTTCCTCTCGGAGATAATTTTGACTCTGTATCTTACTCAAGACGAGGTCAAGTCGGTCCTCGACATGAAGAGCACCTTCGAGGCCGTGGAGAGCGGCTTCAGGGAGATGGGCAACGACAACATCGAGATGCCGGCCCGGGTCTACCTCCACTTCGAGAAGGGGGTCCTCATCGCCATGCCGGCCTACATGCCCGGCCTCGGCGCCGCTGGGACGAAGCTTGTGACGGTCCACCCAGGCAACAAGAAGGACTACGGGCTGCCCGCGGTGATAGCCCGCATCGTATTGAACAGCCCTGAGAACGGCGTGCCCCTCGCCATCATGGACGGCACGTACATCACCGCCCTTAGGACGGGGGCGGCTGGGGCGACGGGCATCAAGTACCTCAGCAGGGAGGACAGCAAGGAGGTCGGCCTCTGCGGCCTAGGCGTCCAGGGCAGGAGCCAGGTCATGGGCCTCATGGAGGTGCGCCCAGGCGTCGAGAAAGTCAAGGTCTACGACATCATCCCCGAAGCGAAGGACGCCTTCGTCAAGGAGATGGGCGCGAAGTACCCGAAGACCAAGTTCGTACCCGTGGACTCTCCGAAAGCAGCGGCGGAGGGCAGCGACATAGTCATCACCTGCACCCCCAGCCCGGAGGCCTTCATGGACGGCGCCTGGCTCAAGAAGGGCTGCCACGTCTCAGCCATCGGGGCAGACACCGGCGCGAAGAGGGAGCTCATGACCAGCGTCATCCAGAAGTGCGACAAGCTCGTCGTGGACTTCATCCCCCAGGCCTTCGTGGTCGGGGACTTCGCGAAGCCCAAGGAGGAGGGGGTCATCACCGAGGAGGACATCTACGCAGAGATGGGGGAGATCGTGGCGGGCAAGAAGGAGGGGCGGACCAGCCCCGACGAGATAACCCTGTTCAAGGCAACCGGCCTCGCCATACAGGACGTGGGCACGGCCCACAAGGTCTACACCCTCGCCAAGGAAGGCGGCATAGGGACGGAGATCTAGCTCACCTCTTCAGGCGCAAAGTACACAATTCCCAACCCCTTTTTTCAGTAAAACCTGACAAAGAGAGCAAACTATATTCGAGCCCAAGTCCAATTATACCTGGTTCTATACCTTGGTAACCTCACTAAGGGAACTGGCTTTATCGGAGATACGGGACATCGCCCACGGCCCCATCAGCGTCTTCAGCCCCGAAGACAACGCCTCCCAGGTACTAGGGGTCCTCAAGGAGACCGATCGGTACGAGGCGGCCGTCTCGTCGGGGGGATCAGTGGGGCTGATCACCGTCAGGGACCTCCTAGGGGTAGACCAGCCAGCTCAGAGGAGGGTCGACAAGGTCTGGCGGGCCACAGGCTCGGTCTCCCCCTCGACCAGCGTCATCGAGGTGGCCGAGCTCCTCGTCAGGAACAACGTCAGGGCGCTACCCGTCGTCGAGGGAGGGGAGGTGACGGGGATCATCTCCCAGGACGATCTGATCGGGGTCATGTGCGACGTCGATGAGCTCTCGGGCTACGGCGTCAAGGAGCTGCTGCGGAGCCCGGTCTGGTCACTGGACATCGACGAGAGGAACGCAACCGCCCGCAGCCTCATGCTTGAGAGGGGGATAAGCCACGTCCCCGTCGTCGAGTACGGGAGGCTCGTGGGCGAGGTCACCGCCGAGACCATAGTCCACACGTTCATCACGCCCGCGTCCAAGACCACCACCGGGGACCGCGTCGGGGAGAGAACCTCCAGGTTCCCAGGCCAGGTTATAGGCGTGATGGACGCCCACCCCCTCGCAATGAGGCCCAACTCGACGGTCCTGGACGCCGTGCGCGGCCTCAGGGACCGGGGGAAGAGGGCCTGCTACATAACCGACGAGGGGGGCCGGATGCTGGGCATACTCACGCCGAGGGAGCTCCTCGCCCCCATCCTCAGGCTCAGGGTGCAGGAGGAGCTGCCCGTCTACATCATGGGCCTCTCCGATGAGGACTTCTTCGAGAAGGCGGTCGCGGAGGAGAAGGTCCGCCGGGTGGTGCGGAGGGGCAGGAGGTTCAGGCCCGACATCAACGAGGTCTCCATCAGGATCAAGGTCTCCCAGACACGGGGCCTGAGGAACCGCTACGAGCTGACTGCCCGCGCCCTGAGTCCCAGTGGGCAGGTCAACGCCAAGGCGGAGGGGTGGGACCTCCTAGAGGTGTTCGACGAGCTCTGCACGACCCTTGAGAAGGCGATAGGGAGGACGAAGCCCGAGACGCCCGGGGGGACGAGGAGGAGGAGGCGCTCCCGGAGGTAGGGCGCGGCCAAACCTTTTAGCCACTGAGGGGGATCCGTTTCCGGGTGCCAGATTGGAGAAGTTCACTGTAGTGGTCACTGAGCCCATCCACCAGGCGGGGATAGACTACCTGGAGGAGAGGGGCGTGGAGGTCATCTCGCTTCCCCCGGGCTCGGACATCACCGCGCTGGGGGAGGTGGCCCCCAGGGCTGACGGATTCATAACCAGGGGGAGCATCAAGGTGACACGGGGGATCATGGCCTCCTCTCCAAGGCTCAAGGCGGTGGGGGTCCACGGGATCGGCTGCGACCACGTGGACCTCGAGGCCGCGAGGGAGCTGGGGAAGGTCGTCCTCAACACGCCTACGGCCCTCACCGAGACGGTCGCGGAGATGGCCATGGCCCTGATGCTCTCCATGACCCGGAGGGTCGTGAGCGCCGACAAGGCAGTCAGGGCGGGGGAGTGGTCCCGCAAGTACGGGGACCTGAAGGGCGTCGAGGTCATGGGGAAGACCGTCGGCCTGATCGGCCTCGGCAAGATAGGCACGGCCACCGCCCGTCGACTGAAGCCCTTCGGGGTGGACCTCGTCTACTACTCTCGGACGAGGAAGGAGGACGTCGAGGAGGAGCTGGGCATGGAGTGGGCTAGCCTTGAGGAGCTCCTGAGGAGGAGCGACATCATCTCCCTCCACGTGCCCCACAACCCGGAGACGTACCACATGCTCTCGTCCGCCGAGTTCGAGATGATGAAGGACGGGGTCTACATCGTCAACTCGGCCAGGGGGAAGATTATAGACCAGGAGGCCCTCGTCGAGGCATTGAAGTCGGGGAAGGTGGCGGGTGCAGCCCTTGACGTCTTCGAGGTCGAACCCCTTCCACAGGGCGACGCCCTAGCCTCCATGGACAACGTCATCCTGGCCCCGCACCTGGGGGCGAGCAGCCAGGAGGCGATGTGGCGGATGGCCACACAGGTGGCGGACGGGGTCTTCAAGGTCATGAAAGGGGAGAGGCCTGACCATCCCGTCGTGATCTAGGGGGATCAGGTGTCCCACAGGACTTCCCTTAACCTTTTTAAACGGAGAAGGGTCCTTCTTTTTGGCTAAAAATGGAAGATGTTAACACAGTCTACATCGGTAGCAAGCCACCTATGGCCTACGTCATGGCACTGATCACGGCCTTCAACAGATCCGGGGCGGATAGCGTCGTCCTCAAGGCGAGGGGGAGAGCCATCTCCAGGGCCGTGGACGTCGCGGAGATCGCTAGGGGCCGCTACCTGAACAACCTCAAGGCCGAGAAGATCGAGATCGGATCGGAGCAGATGCCGACAGAGGACGGGAGAACTAGAGGGGTCTCTACTATAGCGATAACGTTGCGGAAGGGAGGCGAGGCGGCGGTGAAGGCCGAGGCCTCGCCCGAGCCCATAGAAGAGCCGAAGCCCGTTGAGGAGACAAAGGAAGAGCCCGAGCCGGAGCCTCCGACCGAGGTCAAGGCTGCACCGAAGATAGACGTCGGCCTCTCCGATATCAAGGGGGTCGGGAAGACCACCGTGGAGAAGCTGACGGAAGCAGGATACAAGAGCCCCAAGTCGATAGCAAGAGCCAAGCCAAGCACACTGTCGGAGAAGACGGGTCTATCCGAGAAAGTCGCGACTAAGATAATCGACGCTGCGAAGGAACTCCTGAATAGTTAACCTACCAAATTTAATTTTTCTATTTCAATGCATATCACAGCGTAATAGGCGCGAATCCTTATCCGTCATGCAATCGATGGGAGAATTACGATTATCGTTGACCAAACTCCGAGTTCAGGATATCAAAAAGGTTTAAAGTAGACGGAGGTTGAGGATTCTTAACAAGTAAAGGGAGCGTAATTCCGTTGCCAATCGTAAAAGTTGACAAGGACGTATGTGAGGGTGCCGGGGTCTGCGCTGAGGTATGCCCCATGAACGTCTACGACATGGTGGACACCGGGGGAGGGAAGAAGGCGGAGCCCACCCGGTCAGAGGACTGCATCCTCTGCATGGCCTGCGTGAACGCATGTCCAACCCAGGCCATCACAGTCGAGGAGTAGACACCTAATTCTGTTCTAAGCCTCTTTCTGCATCTATTTTATTTATCCTATCCGCGGACAGCTATAGCCCTCACTATGTCCGCGGTGTTCTCACACCAGTCAGCTATAGTCTCCAGGGCGTCAAGAAACTCGTTGAGAAGTATCAGCGCACCCACCGAGAAGCCGGGGTACTCCAGATTGGCTAGGTGGTCCCTTGCCACGGAGTAGAGCTCGTCGAGCTCCTCCTCGAGGATCTCGACCTTATCGGCGAGGCTGAGGGCTTCCGTGGGGTTTTTCTCGTGCAGGGACTGGACGCAGTCACCGAGCACGCCGACGCAGTCCACGTTGGCCTTGCACATGTTGAGCGCGGCCTGCTTCATCTCGTCCGGTGCCTTGTCGAAGGGGATGATGACGAGTATCCTGCCGGCCTCCCTCGCCCAGTCGGCGACCCAGTCGACCGCCCTCACCAGCTCCATGAGGTCCTCCCTCTCCTCCGGGAACATCTCGCTCTT
>CAYONH010000005.1:0-2244 GCA_964405275.1 uncultured Candidatus Bathyarchaeia archaeon
TTTATATATATAAGAAATTTCTTATATATTCGTCGTGGAGAGATGGAGCCAACCGATGATGGGCTGCAAACGCTGGTGAAGACAATGAAGGCGTTGGCGAACCCCATCAGGCTGAGGATCATAGCCCTCCTCGAGAGGGAACCAAAGCACGCCTATGCCCTCGCCAAGGAGCTGGGAATCTCGTACCCCCTGGCGCATCTCCACCTGAAGGGATTGAAGAAGATGGGACTGATAGAGGAGATAGAGCACGAGGAGCGCGAGGGTCGTCCATCAGTGAAGACCTACGCGCCCACCGACTTCGAGATAGTGATATCTTCGGCGATGATCCACGACGTAGTATTGAAGGAGGAAAAAGAGTAAATGAACAGCACATCATCCATCATGATCGGACTATCCGCCATCGCCATAGGACTGGGCGTCCCCGCCGTATGCCTCTACTTCGTAGTCAACTACGCGTTCAACAGCCTATTCGCCGCTGTAGTGGCGTTCATAGGAGTCGCGATGGGAGGCGCCATAGTCATAGTGGGGATCACCGCGGGTGGCATGGGTAACTCGTTCGATTCCTCGAACCGCCTCGACCGGGAGAGGCTGAGGAACCTGAGAGCCCAGCAGAGCGCCACCCTTGAGGAGCTGGAGGAGATAGCCGGCGTCCTGGTGGAGATCAGGGACGTCCTGAAGTCCGTGGAGGAGTAGAGATGGAAAGGGAGCCGCAGAGGAGGTATCTCTCCGACGAGGAGATGATACGTCAGACGGACAGGACCCTCAAGGAGATCAAGAAGCTCCTCCTCGAGATACGGGACGCTCTCAAGGCCGCAGGGGGCCTGGAGTAGCGACCCATAAAGGGAATGATAATTCTGTAGGTGCCAAAGTGTGGTTGAGGGAAAGAGCGAGTCAGAGGGTGCCTTGGAGGCTGATGCCCCCAGAAAGGGGATTTTAAGTCGCCTCAGGGGTGAGTTCGACTTCATCAAGGGGAACCTCCTCCTCCTGTACGTCGGCTCGTTCATAGCCGACTTCACGGGGGAGATGGCCTTCACATACTACTCCCTCTACGTGACCGCCCTGGGGGGCACCGTCGCCACCGTAGGCCTCATAAGCTCCGTCCAGCAGGTGATAACCGCATTCACAAGCTTCCCCGGTGGGTACATCGCCGACAAGCATGGGCGCAAGAAGATACTCTGGTCCATGACCCTGTTCATGGCCTTCGCCACTCTATTCTACGTCTTCGCCCCCAACTGGCAGACCATCCTCCTTGGCGCCGCTCTGAGGGGGCTGGCCTCCATATATAACCCCGCTTTCAACGCCCTCGTCATGGACTCAATACCCCCCGAGAAGCGGGGGACGGGGTACTCGGTGATACAGCTCATCAACAGCGCGTCGTCGACGCCTTCCCCTCTCCTCGCGGGCCTCCTCTACGTGAACTTCGGTCTCATCACGGGGACGAGGATAGCCTTTGCCTTTGCGGCGTTGGGGCTGTTTGTGGCTGCGCTCCTCCGTATGAGGATCAAGGAGACTGTGGTGGACGCCGAGCCCCTGAACGGGAGGGAGCTCGTGAAGTCCCTGTCGGGGGCGAAGGTCTTCGTCGAGGGCCTCAACGTCTGGGGCAAGGTGCCCAGGACCGTGGTGATCATCTTGCTGATTCAGACTCTCTTCATGCTGCCCAACGCCATGTTCAACGTGAGCTTTATCTTCTTCATCATCGACGAGCTCGGGGTCGCCCCCGTCAACCTGGCGTTTATATTCAGCGCCCTATCCGTCTCCATCGTGGTCCTGGCCATCCCCTGCGGGAAGATGGTGGACAAGTACGGGAAGAGGAAGTCCCTGCTGGCCTGCTGGGTGCTCATCGCCATCGCTTCGCCCTTCCTCGTCTGGGGGGACTTCGTGAGGCTCATGCTCGCGATGCCCATCATCGCCCTGGTGAACATAATCTTTGGCTCGGCTATCTCCTCCCTGTACGCCGATCTGGTGCCCATTGAGCACAGGGGGAAGATCTCGGGCTCCAAGAATTTCTTCGTCTTGATACTGGCGTCCGTGGGGTCGATTCTAGGGGGTTACATCTACGACAACGTCTCCCACTACTTCTCCCTCTACTTCATCTGGTTCGCCACGGTGCCCCTGTTCCTGCTGACCTACGCCTTCATCAAGGACCCGGAGAAGCACGAGATAAACGGGCTGAATTGAGGCCGAAAACTCGTTATAACCCTCTTCCCTATCCCTTGAAGTCTGATGGGTCATAATTTTGGTCCC
>CAYONH010000005.1:2344-7774 GCA_964405275.1 uncultured Candidatus Bathyarchaeia archaeon
TTCTCAGCAGAATGACTTGCTAGGCGTATACAACGTCACAGTCTCCGCCAACGGAACGGAGACCGAGACTTGGTTCACAGTCACTGCTGTACCCGAGGACCCCGATGACGAGCCTCTAACTGTAGAGTCCACTGAGTCGATCTACTATCCAGGTGAGGTCGTGGAGATCTCAGGAGAGGCCAGTCCTCTCGCCAACGTGACGGTGACGGTGGTCTTCAACTCCACCTCGACCCTGCTCGATGAGAACTTGATGGCCGAGGAGGAGGGTAATTTCGAGACCTCCCTCCAGCTCTCCGAGACGGCCCCTGAAGGGCTCTACGATGTCTCAGCCATGTCAGGGGTCGAGGAGGCCTCTGTCTGGTTCTCAGTCGTTGCGGCTCCCGTCGACGACGATGACGACGGCGCACCCGATGGTGAAGGGCTGGAGAACGCCCTCGATAGAGCCCGGCTCTACCTTGAGAAGGTCAGGGAGACGCTGGGCAGACTCGCAGAGGAGTACGTTAACAACACGACGGTGATGGATTACATCGCGAAGGCCGAGGAGGCCCTGCTCGATGCGGAGCAGCATCTGGACGACGCTGCAGTGGCCCTTGAGGAGGGCGACACGAGGACCGCTGCAAGGCACCTGGCTGCGGCAAGGAACATAATGGGCAGGCTCAAGGGCTTCGTGAACAGCGTCATCAAGAGGCACAAGGCGGCGAAGGCCGAGAAGTTCATGGTGCAGGCCGAGGCCCGGTTCCAGGGGCTCAGGGACAAGATCGAGAAGCTCGAGGGGAACCTCACCCTCAAAAATGCCCAGAAGGTTAAGAACGCCCTCACTCAGGCGGCGGGTAGGATGAACGGGTTCAAGAACCGCCTCTCAAACGAGGACGTGAACGACGTCCTGGAGGACCTCCAGTCCCTGGTGGACGAGGTCGATGACGAGCTTGACGACATCGACGGCGAGGAGGTCTCCAAAGCCCTTAAGGGCGCAAACGCCCTGCAGGCACGCCTAGGGGTACTCAGGCAGACCCAGGCGAGGCTGACCCGGAAATACGGTAACGCCACGCAGGTGAATGGTGACCTGGGGGACGTAGAGGACCTCATCGAGGAGATCCTAGAGAAGGTGCAGGCTGGCAGGCCCCAGAACGCAGGGGACGTCCTCAAGGAGGCGAAGAAGCTGACGCAAGAGGCTCAGAAGAGGTACCGGGAGACCGTCAAGGCGCAAGCGAAGAGCGTGGGCAAAGGAAAGCAGAACTCCAAGCGGCCTTAAACCTCCATATTCCCACCTGTCTCCGATTTTTTATACCTCTCTACGCCCAGGGCTGATCTCTCGGATCAACGTCTTAAATACGGCTTGGACATCTTTTATTGATTCATTATGGTCGAAAAGAACCTCGACTTCAGGAGCGACACCACGACCTGGCCCAGCCCCGAGATGAGGGAGGCAGCCGCCAAGGCGGAGGTGGGGGACATGGGCTATGGCGAGGACCCCTCGGTCAACGAGCTGGAGCGGGTGGCCGCCGAGATATTCGGGAAGGAGGCCGCCATCTTCTGCACCAGCGGCACCCAGGGGAACGCCGTCTCAATGCTCGCCCACACCGACAGGGGAGACTCCTTCATCTGCGAGGCCCGGGCCCACCTCTACACCATCGAGAGGGGACACTGGTCGGTCATCGGCTCACTCATCCCCAAGCTCGTCACCGGAGTGGAGGGCTTCCTGCCCCCCGACGCCGTTGTGGCCGCCATCGGGAGGCGCCGGGCAGCCGGGCCGCGGACGAGCCTCCTCTGCATGGAGAACACCCACCTTTCCTCCGGGGGAACCCCGCTGACCCCTGAGCAGATGAAGATTACATACGACGTCGCCAAGGAGCACGACATGGGCGTCCACACAGACGGGGCCCGCATCTTCAACGCCGCCGTCGCCCTCGGGGTCAAGGTGAGCGAGCTCGCCAAGTACAGCGACACCATCCAGGCCTGCCTCTCCAAGGGGCTGGCCGCCCCCGTGGGCTCCGTGGTGGTGGGCTCCGAGGAGGTCATCGCGGAGGCGAAGCACTACCGCTCCCTACTGGGCGGTAACATGCGCCAGGCGGGCATCATCGCCGCCCCCGGCGTCATCGGCCTCACCAAGATGGTGGACCGGCTGGCAGACGACCACGCCAACGCCAAGGTCCTGGCTGAAGGCCTCCAGAAGCTGGGCATCAAGCTCCGTCTCCCCCTGAAGACGAACATGCTCTTCATCGACTATTCAGGCATCGGCTGGACCGGTGAAGACTGGAGTAACGCCTGCAAGGAGCTGGGCTGGAAGAGCCGCGGAGGACCCACGGGGACGAGGCTCGTGGTCCACTACGGGATGGAGAGGGAGGACATTGACGCCTTCCTCGAGGGACTGGCCAAGCTGGTCTAACCCTTCCTATCTTTCTATAGAACCCGGAAAAAAGGGTAGAAATAGGGTTAGATAGGCGCGCCCTGGGGCGTAGCGAGGGGCTCCGTGAGCTTCACGGCGTCAGGGTTCTCCTGGTAGAGCTCGATGAGCTCCTCGGCGAAGAGGTAGTGAGCCCTGTAGCCCTCGTCCTTGGCCTTCTTCACCTGCCCCCCGAGCCACTCCTTCAGCTCGTCCAGCTTCAGGTAGGCGACAGAGCGGACGCTCATGGCAGCCCCCTTGTTGGACGCCAGCCTCATCAGGTTGTAGAGAACTAGGTCGTCCACCATCCTGCCCAGCTCAGCGTGGTACCCGTTCTCGTACGTCTTTTTCCAGGTGGCCTCGATCAGGGTGTCGATGATCTCCCCCAGGCTCGGAGTGTCCTCCTTCCTGGCGTGGTACTCCACGACCCTGGCAGCCCTCTCGTGGTGCAGCAGCCGCTCGATGGTGTAGTTGGCTGCTGTCTCAGCCGCCCCCAGGGGGTCGAAGGGATGCCCCGTGCGCCCGGGGAAGACGTCCCTGTCCGTCACCGATGGTCCCCTCATGGTCGACCTGATGGGCCCCAGGCCCCTGAGCCTCGGCGGGATGATCTCCAGCACCCTCTCGGGCATGGCGAGGAAATCGGGGTCAACCGTCTTCAGCACCACCTCTAAGGCGCGCCTCTGCTCATCACCGGAGACTATCTCCGGGTCCTTCTGAGTGTCCCCCCTGATGGTATGGCTGTAGTAGAGGCCGCCGATCTTGCTGCAGGCCGCCTCGGTGGAGAACCTGTGGTATAGGTACGTCGTGACCAGGGGCTCTTCGAGGAGCGCCATGGGCGTACCCGGCTTGATCCTCCTCTCCGTGAAGCCGTCCAGCGCTATCTTCCTGACCTCTATGATGCGCTCAAGCTCGTCCACGGGGTCGGTCCCGTTTACCCAGGGGTTGTCCAGCGGGTGGTCCCCCGCGGCCCCAGAGCCCTGCCCGGTCGCGAAGAGCAGCCCCCCCTCGAAGGCGTCGTCTAGTATTTTCTTTGACTCCGCGTCCACGTCTACCCCCTCGGGGTAATCCCTGTACCCGAAGTCGATGTAGACCTTGTCCCACTCGCCGACGCCTGTCTCGTAGGCGTCCGACAGGTCTAGCTTGCCATCCTCCCCTATCTTCACCCACATGGCGGGGTAGTCCATCACCGAGGACCTTCCGTTGACGTTGGAGGCGTAGTTGTGGCCCACCCCCAGGGTGTGCCCCACCTCGTGGACCGAGAGCTGCCTTATCCTGGCGAGGGCCATCTCCAGCATCTCCGAGGTCTCCGTGCCGTCCTCGTAGTCGGCGACGAGGCCCTCGGCGATCATGAAGTCATGCCGGATGCGGAGGGAGCCCAGGGCGACCTGCCCCTTGATGATCTCCCCGGTCCGGGGGTCGTTGATGCCTCCGCCGTAGCTCCAGCCCCTGGTGGAGCGGTGCACCCAGTTGATGATGTTGTACCTGATGTCCAGGTTGTCGGCCCCCTCGGGGAGCACCTCGCACCTGAACGCGTCCTTGTACCCCGCCCGCTCGAAGGCCTGGTTCCACCACGCCGCGCCATCCACGAGGGCTGACCGGATGGGCTCAGGGACGCCCCTGTCCACGTAGTAGACTATTGGCTCCACGGCCTCCCCGTGCTCCTCCTTCGGGTCCTTCTTCTTCAGCCTGTGGCGCCTGATGAACTTCTTCTGAACGGGCTGGTCCACCGGGGCGGAGTAGTCCATGTACGTGTTAGCCCCGAACATCGACCTCGGATCCCAGAGCCTGGTCTCGAAGCCATCGTCGGGCAGTTGGATGAAGCTGTGGTGCTGCCTCATGGTGAGGAGCTTGGGCTCAACGGCGACGCTGCTGACGTAATCCCCGGGGGCCTTCCCCTTGTATGTCAGCAGGGCCTCGAACTCGGTGTTGAGGGGGAAGTTCTTGGTCTCGGGCATCCAGATGGCCGACTTGGACGGGTCGACCTCGTATTCGCCCTCCTCCCTCTGCTTGAGCCGTGTGATGACGTCCTTCTCGTCCCCCAGCAGGAACTCCGTGGCGTCCACTAGCACCCTTCCCTCCTCCTCGCCCTCGACCTTGAAGCCCCAGATCACGGCGGGGGCGAAGGCGTCGTCGACGTCCTTGATCTCGTCGGGGTCCCCGCTCAACGCCCTGTAGCCGTAGTTGGGCTGGAACAGGAGGACCTTGGGCCCGACGCGGTGGAAGTAGACGATCCTGGTCTTCCCCAGCTGGTTCCTGTCCAGTCCGACGTCGTTGGAGCCCAGGCCGGTGGAGAGGGCGTTGACATAGAGGAACTCCTCGTCCCACTTGTCGACCTCGAGCCAGATCTTTCCCTCCTTCTCGTCCCAGTAGAAGTTGTAGTAGCCGGGGTACCCGGTCATACCCTCGGTCTTCTCGGCGATGGTCTTGGGACCCTCGCACTTCTTCTCTTCTTCTCCCATGTTGATACTATCCTGAAAATCAACGATAGGTGCACCTCTGAGGATTAATAATTTGCTTTCAAACCGCCTGGAAAATAGGGATTAGGAGATGGGTGAGTCACTCAGCCCTCGGGCTTCCCCTCATTTCGAGGCCCAGAGCATCCCTCGCTCGACTATGATTCGGGCCTCGGGGACCTCGAAGTCCTTCGCCACGTGGCCCAGAGAGGAGTAGAACACCTTCCCCGCGCCCCACATCCGCTTCCAGACCACCGGCATGATGGTCCCCTCGATCCACGGGCAGTACTCGCCGCCGAAGGTGGTCACCGCGAGCACCTGGTTGGATGGGTCGACGTGCATAAGGTACTGCTCTGACTTCATATGGAAGTCGGGGAGCCCCGCCGTGATGGGGTCGTGGCGGTCTATGATCTCGACGTCGTAGTCGATGATCCCCCCGGGGTGGGCCACCCACTGGCCGCCGACCATGAATTGGTAGTTCACGTTGTTCCTGAACGAGTCTCCCATCCCCCCGTGCCACCCGGCGATGCCCACTCCCACCTTCACCGCCTCCAGGAGTCCTGTCTCCTGCTCCCGTGTGATCTCCCCCTGGGT
>CAYONH010000005.1:7874-11843 GCA_964405275.1 uncultured Candidatus Bathyarchaeia archaeon
GGTGCCAGGCACTTGGTGAGCACCTCCTCGACGACCCCCCTGTTCTCCGCCGGGCTGTAGGTCGCCTCCAGCAGCATCCCGTAGTCAAGCTGGTCCACTATGGCGCAGGCTGTGTTCAGGGCATTCACGTTCAGGACCAGCGCCCTCTCGACGGGTATCCTCTCAGGATTGATATCGATCCCGTAGAAGCCCCCATAGTCGCACATCTTCATCACCATGAGCGTCGCGAGCATCTGGTCTATCCCGAGGACCCCCACGTTCAGGTCTTGGTCGTAGTTCCCCAGGGGCTGGCTGTTCCAGTGGGTGTGGGCGAGGCGCCCCTCCCTTAGAATTGAGGCGAAGGCGTACGCCAGCTCCTCGTGCCCCATGAGGACGTGGCCCACCTCGGGGTTCAGGCCGACCAGGGTGCGACCTTCGTCGATGATCTCCCTGTTCTCCCCCGACTTCAGCAGGGTCTCCACGTTCCTGGCCATGAGGAGACCGTTGGCCGTGTTCCTGTAGATGTTGTTCCCCCTGGGCTCGTATGGCTTGGGCTCCAGGGCGACCCTGACGCCAGGGACCTCGTCCATTGCCTCCGCCAGCCCCTCCTCGAACCTCCTCCACATCCCGTAGAAGTCGAACCCCAGCGGGTTCTCGTAGCCGTCTATCCCGGGCCAGACAACGGCGAACTCGGTCTCCAGCTCCACGTTGAGCCTCAGGGACTCCTTCAGCCTGTCCACTGCGTGTCTCCGTACGGCAGGGTCGGGGTTTGAGAGGGAGCCGAACTCGTATCTCCTGTCGTAGAACAGGTTCGGGATGACCGTGATCAGCTTTATCCCAGTCTCCTTCTCGAGGTCCCTGTAGAGGTCCACGTTGTCCCGGTTCACCTCGTTGGGGAAGTGGGCCTCAACGCCGAAGGATGAGTCGATCAGCCCATCATCGTGCATCCTAGCGATCTTGGCCAGTATCTCCTCTATCGAGCCCGGCTCCACGTAGGCCTCGTGGAATCGGCCTCCGGCAGGGTAGAAGTACCAGACTCCAGCGGAGAATCTGGGGGTCAGAGTCGTGCCCTCGAGATGCTTGAGCATCTCCTCGGGCGTCCGCTCATATCTCTGGGGGCGCAGGTCCATCAAGCTGAGCACCGATCCCCATCTCTTGCCTTTAGGTTAAAGCCTTAACTCTCCTCAGGCGGCTCCTGGCCTCGAAGGCGGCCCTGAGGTCCACGCTGAGGTTGTCCTGCAGCGTCTGGAGCTCCTCGTAGATCTCTACGTTCCCAGGGTTAGGCTTCACGCGGTTATCTTCGTCTACCTCCACGAACCTGTCCGTGATCTCCGAGATCTCGGCCTTCTCCCCCATCGAGGAACGATACGTCCAGAGGGCCTGGAGGGCGGCCCCGTAGGCGGCTCCCTCCTCTATCCTGAGGGTGACCACGTCGGCGTTGAAGATGTCTGCCGCTATCCGCCTCCACGCCGCGTTCCTCGAGCCTCCCCCGGTGAGCCGCACCTCCTCGGCGTCGATGCCCAGCTCCCTGAGCCTGTTGAGCCCGTAGTTAAGCCCCATGGTCGCCCCCTCCATCGCGGCCCTCGCCATGCTCCCCCCGCTGAAGGTCCTCTCGTTCAACCCGAAGAGCACCCCCGTCCCGTGTGGCACGTTTGGCGTCCTCTCACCTGTGAGGTAGGGGAGCAGGATAAGCCCTCCGGAGCCGGGGGGCACCCCCTCCACGGCCTCCTCGAGCTCCCCGTGGCTGTATCCGAGCATCCCCCTGACCGCTTCGGTGGACACCGTGACGTTCATGGTACAGGCGAGGGGCAGCCACCCGTTGGTGGAGTCACAGAATGCCGCTATCTCCCCCCTTCCGTCCACGACGGGTTTCCTCGAGTAGGAGTAGATGGTCCCTGACGTGCCCAGGCTCACCGTCACAATGCCGGGCCTGGTGTTCCCCGTCCCGATGGCCGCCATCATGTTGTCCCCGCCCCCTGAGCTCACCAAGACGTCACCTTTTAGCCCTAGCCTCCTGCACACCTCCTCCCTGACATGTCCGACGGCCTCGTCAGACGGGTGGATCGCGGGGAGCTTCTCCATGAGCCCTGGGTCGATGGCCTCGACGACCTCCTCCGACCACTCCCTGCGCCTCACGTCCATGAGCGCTGTCCCCGAGGCGTCCCCGTACTCCATGGAGAGTCCGCCGGTGAGGTAGAAGTTGAGGTAGTCGTGGGGGAGGAGGACCGTCCGGAGCTTACCGAAGTTGCCAGGTTCATGCCGCTTCAACCATAGTATCTTTGAGGCAGTGAACCCCGGGGGGATGGAGTTCCCGATGAGGGATATTACGGAGTCGACCCCGCCGAGGGCCTCGATCAGTATGTCGCACTCCTCAGCCGAGCTCGTGTCGTTCCAGAGCTTGGCGGGCCTTATCACCTCACCCTCCCCGTCCAGGGGAACGAATCCGTGCTGCTGCCCCGAGACGCCGATTGAGCGGACATCCCCTCGGTCTACCTTCGAGGTCTTCAGAGCACTTGAGACCGCATCTAGCATGGCCTCCACCCAGGTCGAAGGGTTCTGCTCTATGTGGCCCTCCGGCAGCCCCTCAATCAACCCGTAGCCCACCGAGGCCTTACCGACGACCTCCCCCGAATCGCCGTCGACGACTACTGCCCTCGTCCCCTGGGTCCCGCTGTCCACACCTATGAAGTAATCAGACGCCATCAGAGCCCTCCAAAGAAGTCATGGGCTGTGGGTTTAAAAAAGTGGGATGCGCGCTACAGCCTTATTTCCCAGACCTGTGCCGAGGATCGGTATCACAGATATGTATTTTTAAATTCAAACTGTTTATTTTTAACTATCATTTAATAATAAATGGTGTAAACCAAATGGAGAGGGCCGAAGAGGCATACACACCCGAACATGCCAACGCGTGGGTGGGCCCACGCTGCCTCAACTGCGTAGAGCGAGTCAAACTGCCCCTGTGGCTTCCCAGAGACGTATGCGACTACCTGAACCTCCTCACCAACGACCCCGGGAAAAACATAGAGTACCAGGTCATCCTGTTGAGGGGCGTGAAAGCGAGGCTGGAGGAGCTTACGGGGGCCTCCCTGAAGGCCTCAAACCTGACCCGAGAGATAGACCGAATCGTGGACGACCTGCTCAGCCAGTGAGGGGGCAGGTCCATCCACGTTTTTTTATGACGGGGGAAGGTTCGAAGATTTTTAAGAGAGACCATGGAATCCCATTAATGAACGATTTGAACCTCAACAGCCTACTCCTGATCGCGGCCCCTGTGCTCTTCATCGGGGCGATCGCCCTCTACTTCGCCTACCTGTACAACCGCCTCTTCAGGTACAGGAACGCGGCGGACGCCAACCTTGGCCAGATACGGGTCGCATTGAAGAAGAGGCTGGACATGATCGAGGAGCTCCTCGGGGCCGTGAAGGGCTACATCCAGCACGAGAGGCGGATCTTCGAGTCCCTCGCCAGCCTGAGGGCCAAGATTTTTGATGCCGGGGCAGATGAGCTAAACGAGATAGACAGGGAGTCCCGGAGCATCACTGTTAGCATCATGGCCTTGGCTGAGGCATACCCTGATCTCAAGGCCAACGAGACCGTGAAGAAGCTGATGGAAGCGATAATAAGCGTGGAGGAGGAGATAGCCCGCCACAGGTACACCTACAACAACATAGTCCAGACCTTCAACACCATGAACGACACCATCCCCTCCAACGTCGTCGCCAACATAGCCGGCCACGAAAAGCTCGACTACCTCCAGTTCGAGGAGGATGTAGATGCGAGGCCCGACGTTACGGGGATATCCCAACGTTGACAGAGCGAAGGCAGATCCTGAGCCTAGTGGCGGTCACCCTCATCATAGGGGTCCTCACCAACGTCCTCGTGAGGGGCATCCCAGGATTCGCCAGCAAAGGAGACATATCTATCGACGAGTACAAGGCCACCTTCTACCATGACGGCACCCTCGTCGAGGAGTTCACCTACACCATC